>PMKB01000163.1 GCA_003157595.1 Solirubrobacterales bacterium | reverse complement strand
CGTTCCGAGCGGCTGGGTTCTGCGTCGGCGGTGTCGCGGCGTTCCGAGCGGTCGGGCTCGCCGCCGGCTACGCCGGGCGGACGCCGCTTGCGACGCTGTGGCCCGTCAACACTGTTGGAAGCCATCTCAATGCCCCCAACGCACGTCCGGCGGCGACGGATCGCGTGTGCCCCGTGGGGTATCGCGGATGCGGCGTCCTCGATCGTCGGTGTGGCCTGGCCGCCGCTTCGTCCCTACGTCCTTGCTCCGCCCGATCCGGCGCTCGCCGGCCGCACACGCGGAGCATTGACATGACGTCTCTTCCATCCGCGCAAGTGTGCCAGCATGGATCGCGATGGCCGGCCCTGGTGTGAGCGTCGATCGACTAGCCGACGCGTGGGAGGCTGCCTGGTCGGGCGGCGACTCCGGCGCGTTCATGGCGCTGTGCGCGCCCGACCTGCACTACGAGGACCCGCTCACGCGCAACCCGCTGCACGGCGTTCCGGCGCTGGCCGCGCACGCGGAGCGCCTGTGGCGGGCGTTTCCCGACGTGGCCGTCGCGAGCGCCGGCGAGCGCCTCTCGGACGGCCGCTTCGTCGCGCTTCCGGTCCGCGCCGTCGGTCACAACACCGGCGGCCTGGACGGCCTCCCGGCCAGCCACCGCGAGATCGAGCTGCACGCCGTCTTCTGGTGCGAGCTGGACCTCGGACGCACCCGCCTGTGGCGCGTGCGAGGCGTCTACGACGCCTACGGCGCCGCGATCGCGCTCGGCCTGATCCCCCGTCCGGGCACACTGCGCAACCGCGCCGTGCTCGCGCTGCAGGGCTACGGGATCCGGTTCTAAGAGCGCCGATCGGGAATGAGCGCACGCCGGCTGGATCCCGGACCGGCGCCGGACACGACCCGGCACCTCGCGGGCAGCCCTGCCACCTGCTGGCGCAACAGCGTCGCCAGGCTTGGTCCCAGACCACCCGATACGCCGTCGAGCTTCAGCAGCCAATACTGAAAGCCCGTACCGGCGCAGGGCGGCGTGGAAGTAATCTGTCCGGTTCGCCTATGCCCCGGCATTTCCTCACAGGTACTGAGCTGGACAGCGCCGAACTGGGCGCGCTGATCGAGCGGGCGCTCGAGCTGAAGGCGGCGCCGCGCAGCTCGCAGGCGCTCAACGAGCGCTGCGTGGGGCTGGTGTTCGAGAAGCCATCGACGCGGACGCGGGTGTCCTTCGAGGTGGGCGTCGTCGAGCTGGGCGGCCACCCGCTGATCCTGCGCCCCGACGAGCTGCAGCTCTCGCGCGGTGAGCCGCTGCGCGACACGGTGCTCGTGCTCTCGCGCCACCTCGATGCCGTCGGCGTGCGGACCGGGCCCCAGGCGGTTCTCGAGGAGCTCGCGCAAGCCGGCTCGATCCCGGTCTTCAACATGCTCACCGCCCGCCACCATCCCTGCCAGGCACTCGCCGACCTGCTGACGCTGCGCGAGACCTTCGGAACGCTGACTGGATTGCGAGTCGCCTACGTCGGCGATGGCAACAACGTGGCGCGCTCGCTGGCGCTGATCGGCTCGCGCGCCGGGCTCGAGGTGGTTGTCGCCTCGCCCGAGGGTTATGAGCTGGAGCCGGGTAGCGGCGCGACGCTCGTACGCGATCCCGCGGAGGCGGTGCGCGGCGCCCATGCGGTCTACACCGACGTGTGGGTCTCGATGGGCGACGAGCAGACCGCCGACGCGCGCCGCGCCGCGTTCGCGGCCTACCGCGTCGATGACGCACTGCTCGATCTCGCGCTTCCGGAGGCGATCGCGCTGCACGATCTTCCCGCCCACGCCGGCGAGGAGATCACCGCCGAGGTGCTCTACGGCCCGCGCCAGCGGATCTGGGATCAGGCGGAGAACCGCCGCCACGCGCAGAAGGCGCTGCTCGAATGGCTGCTCCCATGAGCCAGCCTCCGGTTGCCGCGCGTCCGGCGGTCGGCGAGGAGCTGACGCTGCGGGTCGAATCGCTGGCATTTGGCGGTGCCGGGGTCGCGCGGGCGCCGGGCGGCTATGTCGTGTTCGTCGAGGGCGGGTTCCCGGGCGATCTGGTGCGCGCGCGGGTGCACCAGCGCAAGCGCTCCTACGCTCAGGCCCGTGTGAGCGCTCTGCTCGAGCCGGGCCTCGATCAGGTCGCGCCGCTCGCGGACCATCCGGGTGCCCCGTGGCAGGTGCTGCGCTACGAGCGCCAGCTCGAGATCAAGCAGGAGCAGGTCGACGACGCGCTGCGGCGGATCGGCAAGCTCGACGGCTTCACGCTCGAGCCGATCATCGCGGCGCAGCAGCAGTGGCGCTATCGCAACAAGCTCGAGTACTCCTTCGGGACCGCCGAGGACGGCACGCTCCAGTGCGGCTTTCACGCGCCCGGATCGTGGGAGCGCATCCAGCACATCGAGGACTGCCTGCTGGCCTCCGAGCCGGCCAACCAGGCCCGGCGCGAGGTGCTCGAGTTCTGCCGTGCGCAGGGCCTTGCGGCCTTCGACCGCCGCACCCACGAGGGCTTCCTACGCAACCTCGTCGTGCGCGAGGGACGCCGGTCCGGTCAGCTGCTGGTGCGCCTTGTGAGCAGCCGCGGCGAGCTGGACGTCGACGCTCTGGCCGGTGCCGTCAGCTGCCACGGCCTCCTGTGGACGCACACAGACGCGCGTGCAGAGACGACCGTGGGCGGGCGCACCGAGCTGCTCGCCGGCGTCCCCACGATCGATGAGCGAATCGGCGAGCTCGAGCTGCGAATCTCGTCTGAGGCCTTCTTCCAGACCAACACCGAGATGGCCGAGGTCCTCTACCGTCTGATCGTCGACGCCGCGCAGCTGCGCGGCTGGGAGCGGGTGTATGACCTCTACAGCGGGATCGGCTCGATCGCGCTGACGCTCGCCCCGCGGGCCGGAACGGTCCACGGCCTGGAGCTGATCGAAGAGGCGGTCGCCGACGCGATCGAGAACGCCGACCGCAACGAGATCACCAACGCCTCCTTCTACGCCGGCGACGTTCGCCTGGCACTCGGCGAGCTGGTCAACCGCGCCGGGCGACCGGACGTGCTGGTGGTCGATCCGCCGCGCGCCGGGCTCTCGCAGAAGATCGTCAGGCGCGTGATCGAGGCGGCGCCGAAGCGGATCGTCTACGTCTCCTGCAACCCGACGACGCTCGCGCCGAACGCGGCCCAGCTGGTGGCGGCCGGCTGGCGCCTGGAGCGGGTCACACCGGTCGACATGTTTCCCCAGACGCCGCACATCGAGTGCGTGGCGGTGCTGACCAGGTGATCGCGGCCACGATCGAAAACGGCGAGGTCACGCCACGCGAGCACCCGATCCCCGAGCCGGGATCCGGCGAGGTGCTTGTCAAGGTCGCGGCCGCCGGGCTCAACGGCGCCGACCTGATGCAGCGCGCCGGTCGCTATCCCGCCCCGCCAGGCGCGCCGCCCGACATCCCGGGGCTGGAGCTGGCCGGGGAGGTGGCGGCGCTCGGGCTCGGCGCAACGCGCTTCGCGATCGGTGATCGCGTGATGGGGATCGTCGGCGGCGGCGGGCAGGCCGAGTTCGCGCCCGTGCACGAGCGGATCCTGATGGCGGTGCCGGAGCGGCTCGACTGGTCCTGCGCCGGCGGCGTGCCCGAGACCTTCACGACCGCCCACGACGCGCTCTTCACGCAGGCCGCGCTCCAGGCCGGCGAGCGTCTGCTCGTCCACGGCGGCGCCGGCGGCGTGGGCACCGCGGCGGTCGGCCTCGCCGTGGCAGCAGGGGCGCGCGTCCACGCGACGGTCCGCGACGCCACCTTGATGGACGGCGTCGCCGCGCTCGGCGCCACTGCGATCACGCACGAGGGCTTCGTCGAGCACGGCCCGTTCGATGTGATCCTCGAGCTGGTCGGGGCGCCGAACCTCTCCGCAAATCTGGACGCCCTCGCCCACCGAGGCCGGATCGTCGCGATCGGCATGGGCGCCGGATCGCGTGCCGAGTGGGACATGCACGTGCTGATGTTCAAGCGCGCCACGATCTCCGGCTCGACGCTGCGCAGCCGCCCGCTCGAGGAGAAGGCGCTGACCGCCCGGCGCATGGAGCGCAGTGTGCTGCCGCTGCTCGAGTCGGGCGCCGTCACAGTGCCGGTGGCGGCCACCTTCCCGCTCGCCCAGGTGGCTGAGGCCTATGAGCGCTTCGCCGCCGGCGGCAAGCTCGGCAAGATCGTGCTCGTGATGCATTGACGAGCCGCCCGCCGGCGCGCCAACGCGTCCCGCTCATCGGCGGGTAGGAGCACAATTGTCCGAGTCGGGACGTTTGTTTGCATGCGGTTGCGAAACTCAACGTGCGGCCTAGCGATGCAAGCTGCGCCGGGCCTTGCCGGGCGCGGGGCGGTCGCGGGTGGGCTCGAACTAAGGTTGTCCGCGAGTGTCACAAGTCGACTGAACCTTGAAAAGGAGAGCGTATGTCCCGCTTCGCTGTCGTGAACCTGCTGGAAGTCGAGGACTCTGTGGGCGACCGCGCGCCCGGAATTCAGGGTCGGTTCGGCCGTAAGCACCTCGACTCGCGTGACCTCGGCATCAGCCACTTCCGCTACGAGGCAAACCTGCGCAGTCCGATGGCGCACAGTCACCGCGAGCAGGAGGAGGCCTACGTCGTCGTCGCCGGGTCTGGCCGGGTGCTGTTGGATGACGAGGTCCTCGACCTTCGCCAATGGGACGTCGTGCGCGTTGCGCCGGAGGTTGTGCGCGCCTTCGAGGCCGGTCCCGGCGGACTGGAGATCATCGCGATCGGCGGACCCAAGCCAGCTGACGGCGACGGCGTGATGGGTACTGCCACCTGGCCCGACGACGCCTGAGCGCGAGGCAGGCCGTGGCCTGCGGACTCAAGTTGGTCGCCTCCGCGACGCTGTCGCGATTGCGCTACCTCGAGACGACATTCTCGCGCTCGGACCGGGAGCCGCAGGGTTCGGGCGTGCTTGGGCGATGAGGGCGGGCTCGTGGCTCGCGCCGGCGCGAGCGCCACAAACGCCACGCTAGTACGGCGGCAGCTCCGAGTACCAGTCGCCGAGCACCCGGAAGGAGGCCCAGAAGGCGCGCTTGGCGCGCTCGTCGTCGAGCGCCTGGTCGATGTTCGGCACGTGCAGGACGGTGATCTGTGGTGTCAGCTGCTGGATCTCGCCGATTCGCGGCGACATCGGGTGGGCGAGGGGAAGCATCAGCTCGTCCAGCGCGTAGAGCGCGTCCTCGCCCATCGTGACGATGATCTTGGGGGCGACGATCGCGATCTCCTCGGCGACGCGCGCCAGGCAGTCCGGGTCGGCGAGCGAGGTGTCGGCGACCGGGCATTTTACGAACAGCGTGCCGTAGACCGCCAGCGGATCGATCTGCAAACGGCGCAGCGATTTCATCAGCGCGCTGCCCGAGCGTCCGTAGAACGCGACGCCCTCCTCGATCTCCGACGGCCGCGGCGCGTACTTGACCAGCATGATGTCGGCCTGGGGATGGCCCGAGCCGAGCACCGGCATCAGCGAGCCGCGGGGGCATCGTTCGCACGACTGGATGTCGCGTGTGAGGAGGTTCAGTTCGCGGATCGCGCGCTCGAGGTACTTCTCGCGTATCTCATCGTCGGTCGCAGGCATCGGCCGGATCAACTTCCCCAGCCCGGAGGGTTGTCCTTGCACGTGCATCACGACTTGCGCATCGCACGGCGCACCCGGCGCGCGCGGCGGGCACGGCGGGCAGCCTGCGGCGTCGCCTTCGTTTCGAGGAACTTCAGCGCCTGGACGTAGAGCAGGCTCGACGGCTTGGTGTTGATCTCGGCGTCGCGCAGCGACGCGAGGAACTCCACCGGACCGTCGAAGTCGCGCATCCGCACGCGCACCGACCCCAGACCGGCGGCGACGTGGGAGTCGGAGCCGGCCGCTGCGATCAGGCGGTACTTGGCCGCGAAGCGGGCGGCCTCCTCGTTGAACGAGCCGATTGCGACGCGCGGGTTGAAAATCTCGAGCGCGTCGATCTCCTCGAGGATCGTCAGCAGGTGCTCGTAGCCGGGCACAGTGTGCATCCGGTCGAAGGGGTGGGGCACGTAGACCAATCCGCCCTGGCGGCGAATCTCGGCCACCGTCTGCTCGAGGCTCAGGCCGCGCGGGATCCGCTCGTTCAGGAACAGCCCGATCACCTCGCCCTGTGTCGCGGTCTTGACCTCCTCGCCGACGATCACCTTGATCCCGTCGGCCTTGGCGAGCGCCTCGAGCGCGCCGGAGATCTCGTTGTGGTCGGTGATCGCGATGGCTCCCAGGCCCTCCGCCTTGGCGGTTGCGAGCAGCACCTCGACCGGCGTCGCGCAGTCGGAGGAGTGGTCGGTGTGCATGTGCAGGTCGACGTCGATCATCGCCCGCCCGCCGCGGCCGCCGGAGGCCCGCTTGGTATGCGGCTCGCGCCGGCGTGCCGCGACCGTCTCGTAGACCTCTTCGAGCTGATCGACGACGCGCGCCGCGGTCAGCGACGCGCGGAAGTCATCGGCGGCACCGACGAGCCGCGCGCCAAGCGCCCGGTCGCCGGCGAGTCGCGCGAGCTGGGCCGCGAGGGTGTCGACGTCGCCCGGCAAGAACAGCAGGCCGCGCTCGCCGCCGGCGAGCACCTCCTCGTAGACGTCCACGCGCGAGGCGAGCGGTACGGCGCGGGCGCCGATCGCCTCAAGCGCCAGTCCCGGCGCGGTAATCGCGCCGGCCGAGGCCAGCACGACCACGTCCGCGTTCTGCAGCACGCTCGCGCGGTCGTCCTCGCCGCCGTCGAGGAAGCGCACCCGCGCTCGCAGTTCGGCGCGCAGCGCGACCTGGCTCGAGGAGCCGGCGCTCCCGAGCACCGTCGCCTCCCAGTCGCTGTCGGTGCCCAGGCGCCGCAGCGCCCGCATGAAGGTGCGCAGAGCGGCGCGTTCCTCCGCCACGACGAAGGCGATGCGCAGCCGCTGCGAGCGCTCGCGCCGCGCGGCGCTCTGCGCCACCATCGGCGCGATCACGCGGTACTCGGCCGGGAAGTGGGACTCCATCAGCGCCGCTGTGGCGGCGTAGCTCGCGACGCGCGCGTCGAGGCGGCCGAAGAACAGCTCGACGAAGCGCCGCGCGACCTGCGTCGAGAGCAGCCGCTCGCTCGGCGCGTGGAAGCTGCCGACGTTCAGCGCGCGGGAGTGGCGCAGCGCCGCGCTGGCCGCGCTCGGCGCGAACGGCTCGTGCACGTGGACGAAGTCGAGCGGCAGCACGGTCAGCAGCTCCTCGACCGTGCGGGCGACGTCGACGGGCAGGCCGGGGCCGCGCCCGGTGGGCGAGAGCACCTCGCCGGCGAAGAACAGGCCCGGAGCGCCGTCGTCCCCGAGCAGCCGCGACGGATCCTCGCGCGCGTCCCGCAACTCGCGCCGCGATGCGCCGGCGCGGCGCGCGGACTGCGACGGCGCGACGATGAGCACGCGGTGGCCGCGGGTCGCAAGCTCCGCCCCGACGCGCTCGACGTACACGCCGAGCTCCGTGCGTGCCTCCCACGGGTGCGGCGAAACCTGGGCGATCGCGAACGGCACAGCCGCCAGCATACGCAGCGACGGCGCTCCAACAGGCGCCGCGCGCGCTCAATCGGGGCCGCCCCCGGGGCCCGGCAGGTGCGCCCGCAACGGGCCGCACCTGCGGCGGGCGTCTACTTCTTGCTCTTCGAGCCCGCCTTCGCGGCGAGCGGCTTAGCCGCCGTGCGGGCGTAGCGCTCGATGAAGCGCTCGGTGTCCGCGCGGGCGATGTCGTCGGGACGCTGCTTGTAGGGCGACTTCATCAGGTAGGAGCTCGGGCCGTCGAGCTGGCCGCTGAGGCCGTTGTTGAGTGCCAGCTTCACGCAGCGGACCGCGTCGATCACGATGCCGGCCGAGTTGGGCGAGTCCCAGACCTCGAGCTTGAGCTCCAGGTTCAGCGGCACGTCGCCGAACGCCTGGCCCTCGAGCCGGATATGCGCCCACTTGCGGTCGGTCAGCCA
>PMKB01000038.1 GCA_003157595.1 Solirubrobacterales bacterium | reverse complement strand
AACTGATTGTCCACACTTCCGGACGACGAAACCAAGGCAAAGTGACACTGCTCCTCCTGAGCATTCCGACAGCGACGGTGTGGCGGTGCGCTGGTGATCGCATTCTGCCGGAGCGGTCACGAAGAGCCGCAGTCGCAAGAAGTCCAGGGAGTGCCGAGACCACCGCTAGTCGTGAGTGGCGACAACACTAAACGTCGGCTTTCGAACTGATGATCGCGCACCCCAGATCAGCGATCATTCGCCGCGTCATGACCGACCGACCGCAGGACCGGAACGCAGCGCCACACGTACTCCCAGTGCCCACCAATGTTTGACGCCCCGCTCTGGCGCGACCACTTCGTGATGGTCGGCGGCGGGGCAGCCGCCCTGACCGGCCTCGTGTTCGTCGCGATGTCGCTGCACCTCTCAGACATCGTCTCCAATCCGGCGCACCGCCACCGCGCCCGCACGATCCTCACCGCGCTCACGGTTGTATTCATCCGCTGCGGCCTCGTCCTGATGGGTGGCCAAACCGCGCGCCGTGGGCGCTGAGCTCTTCGTTGTGCTCGTCGGCGTCGAGGTCCTCGTGCTCCGAAGTCTCAACCAAGCGCTCAGCAACAGCGGCGCAGTACAGCACGGTGTTCGATTCCGAACGCTTGGTTACGCGGCTTGCCTGATCATCGAGCAGACCGGCGCTGCGATCCTGTTCTTCGGACACGCCTGGGGCCTGTACGCCGTCGGGTTGGTAATGATGGCGTCGTTCCTGTTCATAGTGTCCGGGGCATGGCTTCTGCTCGTCGCCGTCGAGTCGCCGACCCGGCGCCTGACCCCATAGACGGCTCTAGCGCGCGAGTGGCGTGCCGCGCAGGCCGCAGCGACCGAGCCAGAACCGCCCGCTCCGACCCGCGTGAATCAAGCCACGCACGAGTGCCCCTTTTCGCGCCCGAGCGACACTCGAGTGCCGCGGGTGCTTGGGCCGCTCAACCCCGTGCGTTGGCGAGGTCGATCGAGGATGGCATGGGCTTTCGAGATCCCAAGCTCAACCCCGGAGAGCGCGTCGGTTGGTGGCTCGCGCACAGCTTTCGGTCCGGAGCCCAACCGAGTAGCGTGCCGCGGATGATCAACGATGAAACCGGCGAGCCCGTGTGCAACCAATGTAAAGGCGCACGAACGGTGACCCCCGCAATAAGTGAGGGCCAGGCGCGTACGTTGGGTTGGCTCGTGGACGGGAAGGCGAACGTCCACATTTGCCCGCAATGTAAGCCCGGCAGCTAACCCACGCGCTCTTGTGCGGGTTCGAGATTTGTAGCGCGCGCCCGTGGCTGAGCGCACGGTCCGGCGCGCCTGGGCCGTGCCGCTGAACCCACGCGGCGGGCGCGCTGCTGCCTCTCGTGCCGAGCGGCAACACTGGCGAGCGTGAATGAGGGGCCGAGCCGGTGGATTTGCGGCTGCGGCGGATGTAGGGTCCGCTCAGCGCCCGGAGGGAAAGCTCCGGCCGAGGAGGGCGTGATGGACGCACAGGAGAACCTTGCCGCCGCGAAGCGGGGCTACGCTGCGTTTGGCGCGGGAGATGGCTGCCACTGCCATGGCGGAGATGGTTGACGACATCGAGTGGATTACGCCAGGAACAGTGCGGTCGGCGGCAGCGTGCACGGCAAGCAGGCGCTAGGCGAGCACTGGGCGAAGTTTGGGGCGAAGGGCTACAGCGTGAACCCGCAATACTGGTTCGCTGACGGGGACCGCGTCGTCGTTCTCGTCCGCCACAGTTATGCCGGAGAAGAGGACACGGACGCCGCGGACGTCCTGACCTTCAACGCGGACGGCAAGCTCGTCAAGTTCCAAAGCGCGGGCGACACCGCGGTCCTCGAACGCGTCTTCGGCTCGAAATAGCCGTTCCACACGCTGCCGCTCGCGCGTGATCCCAGCGCGGCTCTGGTCGCGCCAAGCAGCAGCGTGCACTCGCTGGCGTGGCCGCTTTCTGCGGGAGCGATCACGCCGGTGGTGTCCTGCTGGGGCGGCCGTTGTTGTCGGTCGTGTCTACCAGTCCGCGGAGCCTGCGGGTTGCCTGACGGTTACGTTCAGTCGGTTGAAGACGTTGGTGGTGGCGATCCAGAGGATGATCGCGGCGAGTGCTCGCTCGTCGTAGTGTCGTGCGGCTTCGTCCCAGATGTGGTCTGGAACTGGGTCCTCGCGGTCGCTGAGGCGGGTGACTGCCTCGGTGAGTGCGAGTGCTGCGCGCTCGGCGTCGGTGAAGTAAGGCGTCTCGCGCCAGGCGGCGACCGCGAACAGTCGCTCGTCGGTTTCGCCGGCTTGCTTGGCGTGCTTGGAGCCGGAGTCGACGCAGAAGCTACAGCCGTTGATTTCGCTGGCTCGCAGGTGAATGAGTCCGAGCGTCGTGGCTGGCGCGTCGCCTTGCATGCTGGAAGCGACCAGCGCCTGGATCGCCTTTGTCGCCTCGGGGATCACGACCGCGGGGCTCTTCATCCGTGGCTGCACACCGGCGGTAGCTGTGGTCATGCTGTTCTCCGTTCGTGGGATTGGTCACATCGGCGGCGTTTGGCTGGTCTAGTCCTATGACCGATCGCGAGCGAGGAATGTGACCGATGCATGACAGCGACTGGCTGGCGCAGCGCTTTGAAGAGGACCGGGCCCGCTTGACGGCGATCGCTCAGCGGATGCTCGGCTCGGCCGCCGATGCTGATGACGCCGTTCAGGAAGCCTGGCTGAGGCTCAGCCGCTCAGACACGGACTCGATCGAGAAACTGGGGAGTTGGCTGACCACTGTCCTCTCGCGTGTGTGTCTGAACATGCTCCAGGCCCGTCGCTCGCGCGCGGAGGCGCCGCTTGACCTCGACGCGGTCGAGGTCCCGGCCGACGAGGCTCTGCAGTCAGATCCCGAGCAGGAGGTGCTGCTGGCCGACTCGATCGGGCTCGCGCTGATGATCATGCTTGACACNNCGTTCGAGGAGATCGCGCCGATCGTCGGGCGCAACGCGGCGGCTACACGCAAGCTCGCGAGCCGCGCCCGCCGGCGCGTCCAGGTGCAGGAACCAGACCGGGCGACCAACAGACTGCGCCACGCCAAGCTGGTCGAGGCATTCCTCGCCGCGGCGCGCACCGGCGAGCTCGATCAACTGGTTGCCGTGCTCGACCCCGACGTCGTCCTGCGCGCCGATCCCACAGCCGTCAAGCTGGGTGCCCCGCCCACCGCCCGCGGAGCAGTGGCCGTCGCCGGGTTCTGCCAGCGCGCCCGCGGCGCAGTACCGGCGTTGCTGAACGGAGCCGCGGCTGCAGCCTGGATGCCCGGCGGGCAGCTGCGCGTCGTCTTCAAGTTCACAGCCACGAGCGACAAGATCACAGCGATCGACCTGATCGCCGAACCGACCCGACTCCGCCAAATCGACCTAATAGCTCCACTCGAACAACACGCCTATCCGCAGGCCCCCGCGAGCTGAGAGCAGGACCACCCGTGCCCGCTCCTCGCGCGCAGCGACGGTCCTGGGTTTAGAACCGGACGTTCGTGAACGTTGCGCCAGCGTTGGTGGTGTGGAGCAGCTCGTCTGCTGCGCCTCCGGGGTAGCCGTGAATGACCCAGCCGTCGGTCGGGCTTACGAACTGGAGGTCGGCGAAGCCGGCACCTGAGTCGTGGTAGATGGTGCGCGACCACGACGCGCCGTCGCTTCTCGTCACCGTCAGCGAGCTGGTGGTGAACTCGGGCGGGGCGATACCGCCGAAGGGCGGGAACGCGACGATTGGGCGCTGGGAGTCGCCTGCAGGTTGCGGATCTCTGGTCTAGCATCGGCGGCGATGCCTGAACCGGTCAGACACGACCAACGGTACATGCCCGGTCTGGATGGCCTGCGGGCCGTGGCTGTGCTGGCGGTGATTGCGTATCACCTGGGATTTGGATGGGCCCCGGGGGGGCTGCTGGGGGTCGGCATCTTCTTCACCCTGAGCGGCTATTTGATCACGGACCTCTTGCTCGCGGGACCACTCGGCGGTCGGGGACGGCTGCGCGATTTCTGGTTCGCGCGGGCTCGGCGCCTGCTTCCGGCGCTGTTCGTAATGCTGGCAGTAGTCGTCCTGTGGGTCGTTCTGCTGGGTCCCACGCAGTCCCCGCAGTTCGGCAAGGCCGTGGCCGCCGCAGCGCTGTACGTCAGCAATTGGCAGCTGATCTTCCAGCACGTTTCGTACTTCGCGCGCTTCGGCCCGCCGTCGCCGCTGAACCATCTGTGGTCGCTCGGCGTCGAGGAACAGTTCTACATCCTCTGGCCGCTGCTACTCGTGGTCGGCATCGGGTTGGTCCGCGAGAGGTCGACGCGCCGCGGTGTGCGCCCTCGGCTCGCCGCCGTGACCCTGGTCCTGGCGGCTGCCTCGGCGGCGGAGATGGCGCTGCTCTACCACCCCAGCTTCGACCCCTCGCGCCTCTACTTCGGGACCGACACGCGGGCGTTCGAACTGCTCGCCGGGGCTGCGCTGGCGATGGTGTGGCCGAGCGCACGCCTCAAGGTGAACGTAGCAGCGCACGCGCGACGCATGCTCGACTTGATTGGCGTCGTGGGCCTGGTTGCTGTCGCCGTCCTGGTCTGGCGCACAGACGAGTACTCGCCGTTCCTGTACCGCGGCGGGTTCGTGCTGCTGTCGCTGGCCGTGGTCATGGTTCTCGCCGCGCTCGTGCACCCATCCTGCCGGCTGGGCCGCGTGCTCGGCGTCGGGCCCCTGCGCTGGATCGGGGTGCGCTCCTACGGCATCTACCTCTGGCA
>PMKB01000036.1 GCA_003157595.1 Solirubrobacterales bacterium | reverse complement strand
ACGCCGCCCTTCCCGCTCGACGAGGACGTCGTCGTGGACGAGACGCTGCGCCTGCGCCACCGCTCCCTGGACCTGCGCCGCGAGCCGATGCGCGACGCGATCGTCCTGCGCCACCGCGTGGCGCGCACGATGCGCGAGGTGCTGGAGCGCCACGACTTCCTCGAGGTCGAGACGCCNNCGCGACGAGGACCAGCGCGCCGACCGCCAGCTCGAGTTCACGCAGCTGGATCTCGAGATGTCGTTCGTCACCGAGGAGGAGGTGCTGAACATCACCGAGGAGGTGATGAGCGCCGTCTTCGAGGTTGGCGAGTTCGCGCTGGCCCCGCCGCCATGGCCGCGCATGTGTTACCGCGAGGCGATCGGTCGCTTCGGCTCCGACCGCCCCGACACACGCTTCGGGCTCGAGCTGCACGACGTCTCAGACCTGGTGCGCGGCTGCGAGTTCAAGGTCTTCTCCGCCGTGCTCGAGAGCGGGGGAGTGGTGCGCGCGATCAACGCCGGTGCGCGCGAGCTCTCGCGCGCTGAGCAGGACGGCCTGAGCGAGTTCGTCCAGCGCTACGGCGCCAAGGCTGTTGCCCCGATCAGCGTCGGTGACGGCGGCTGGCGCGGCAACCTGGCGAAGTTCTTCAGCGCCGAGCAGATCGCGGCCCTCAACGCGGAGCTGGGCGCGACCGACGGCGACCTGCTCCTGTTCGTCGCCGACCGTGAGGCGGTCGCCGCGCAGGCGCTCGGTGCACTGCGGCTCGAGCTGGCGGAGCGCTTCGGACTGATCGACAGCGCCCGCCACGACGTGCTGTGGGTCGTGGCGTTCCCGATGTTCGAATACGACGAGGAGGAGGGGCGCTGGAGCGCCATGCATCACCCGTTCACCGCGCCGGCCCCGGCCGAGGGCGCGACCGAGCTGGACTTCTCGAACCTCGGCGCGCTGCGCTCTCGCGCCTACGACCTGGTCGTCGACGGCGCCGAGTTGGGCGGCGGCTCGATCCGCACGCACACCCCCGAGATCCAGCAGCGTGTGTTCGAGGCGATCGGCCTGGGCGCGGAGGAGGCGCAGGCTCGTTTCGGCTTCCTGCTGGATGCGCTGCGCTACGGCGCGCCGCCACACGGCGGCGTCGCGCTCGGGATCGATCGCATCGTGGCGATGCTCGCGGGCCGCGAGTCGATCCGCGACGTGATCGCCTTTCCCAAGACGGCCAGCGGATCCGATCCGCTGTCGGGGGCTCCGTCGCCCGTCGACGCACGCACGCTGCGCGAGCTCGGNNTCGAGTGAACGCGCGCGCTTCCCGGCCGTCGCGTTCGGGTGCCCGCGCGAGTGTCCCGGCCGCCGCGTTCAGGTGCTCGCGCGAGCTGTGTCCCCGGCGCGCTCAGGCACCGCCGAGCTGTACTGCCTTGACGATCAGCAGCACCACCGACACGACGAGGTAGCCCCGCAGCCCGAGCATCGCCGCCTTCTTGCCGGTCGACCAGACCGCGGGCTCCAGGAACGTGAGCTGCGGCATCGTCCACTGCGCCTTGGGGACGGTCGGGCTCTCGTCGATCACGGTCACCTCGCCGGCTCCGCGGCTGCTGTGGAGGATCCAGGCGCCGAACGCGAGCAGCACGGCCGCGAAGGCGCCGCCGCCGATCAGCGCGAAGCGCGTGACGTCGATCGCCGGGAAGACGGTCGTCACCATCAGGATCAGCGAGAGCAGGACGAGCACCGCGACGATCACCGTCGCGAGGATGTTCAGCCAGGTCGGGTTGCGCCACGGGCCGAGCACTGCGCGGTCGTTGCACAGCAACAGCAGGAAGACGGTTGCGCTGGGCAGCAGCACGCCGGCGAGCGCCTGCACCGAGGTCGTGATCACACCGAGCGGCGCACCCGGGATCAGCACGATGGCCGCGGCGCCCGCGATCAGCCCGGCGAAGATCAGGTAGAACGACTTCGCGTCGGCGAAGCTGCGATGCAGCGAGCTCTTCGTGCCGAACATGTCACCGAAGGCGTAACTCGTCGAGAGCGTCAGCGCCGCAGCGCCGATCAGCGACGCGTTCAACAGGACCAGCGCGAAGAAAGCTCCGGCCACCGATCCGAGTTGGAGCTTGAGCCCGTTCGCCGTGCCCAGCGCGTTGGTGAAGTGCCCGTAGAGCGGCGTGGCCCTGAACGCGAAGGCGGAGACCGCGATCAGAGCGCCGGCGCCGAGCACCACGACGATCGCGCCGATCCAGGTGTCGAGGCGCTCATAGTTGATCCAGCGCGGCGTGATGCGCTTGTCGATCACGTTGGACTGCTGGAAGAACAGCTGCCACGGCGCGACCGTCGTGCCGACGATCGCGATGATCAGTAGCACGGAGGTCGAGCCGGCGCCGCCTGCGATCGAAGGTACGAAGAAGTCGCGCGCGACCGGCCCGATCTGCGGGTGGGACATGAAGAACAGCGGGATCGTGAGCAGGTTGGCGAAGATGAATACGAACATCACGCGTTCCCAGCGCCGAAAGCTGCCGCTGGCGGTGATCGCGACCAGCAGCACGGCGGCGATCGGCACCGATATGTATGGCGAGATCCCGAAATAGGACAGCGCGAGGCTGACGCCGATGAACTCGGTGACGATCGTCAGGAAGTTCAGCAGGAACAGGTCGCCGACCGAGAACCAGCCCCAGAAGCGCCCGAAACGCTCATTGATCAGGCGGGCGTGGCCGACGCCGGTGACCGCGCCGAGCCGGACGACCATCTCCTGGTTGACGATCAGGACCGGGATCAGCAGCAACAGCACCCACAGCAGGCTCGTTCCGTAGTTCTGGCCGGCCTGGGAGTAGGTCGCAACGCCGCCGGCGTCGTTGTCGCCGACCATCACGATCAGCCCCGGACCGACGATCGCCAGAAGTGCCAGCGCCCGCGCGCGCCAGCTGCGCCGCGCGCCGGTGTCGTGCTGGCCGATCGTCCCGAAGGCGCCCTGGATGTCGCCGACATGGGCGCTGTCGAGCACCGCGCGCTTGCGCTCGGGCGTCGCCGTCATCCTGTTCACCTCCTTTCGGGGTCCGCGCCGTGGGTCGCGGGACGGGCGCCGTGGAGGTCCGTCAGCCGGATGTCAGGTAATGACTCCAGGTGAGGACGCCGCAGCGCAGCACCACGCGACCGCTACTTCGCGGGGGTTCGCCGTCTTCGTATCTGCTGGGGTCGTCCACGGTGTCAATGTCCTGTCAATAGCCCGATTCGGGCACGGGAAAGTCTACTCGCGAGCGAGCCCGTAGCGGCGCCGCCACTGCTCCGGCAGCGTCAGCTCGAGGATGTCGTCAACCGAGACGACGCCGATCGGCCGGGCGTCGGCGTCGACGACCGGCAGTGAGATCAGGTTGTAGTCGGTCATCAGCCGCGCGACCTCCGGGATCTCGGCCTCGGCGCCGACGGACGGGGCGTTGGCGTCGGCGAGCGAATCGAGCGTCTGGTCCGCGGCGGCGCGGATCAGCTGGCCGGCGGTGACCACGCCGCTCAGCGCGCCGTCGGCGTTGGTCAGCAGAATCGCGTACAGGCTGTCTGAGGCGACATCGTGCGCGCGAGCGGCGGCGATCGCCGTCGCGACGGTCGCTTCGCGGGGCACGGCGACGAAGTCCGGGCTCATCACACCGCCGGCGGTCGACGGGTTGTAGCCGAGCAGGCCCTTGATCTTGCGCTGCTTCGCCAGCGGCATCAGGTCGAGCACGGGGAGGCGTCGCTCCTGTTTGATCTCGAGCAACAGGTCGGCCGCGTCATCGCTCGCCATCCGCGAGAGCACGGCGGCCACCTCGCGGTCGGAGCGCTGGTCGAGGAACTCGAGCTGGTGCTCGTCGTCCAGTTCCTCGAACACGTCCGCCTCAAGCTCCTTGTCCTGTCCAACGGCCTCCAGGATCTCCTCGCCCTCCTCATGGCTCGCGGCCTCGACGAGGTCGGCGATCTGCGCCGGGTGCAGCGCGGCGATCCGACGGTGGGCCAGGCGCAGGCGAGACGTCGGTACGTGCCCGACGAACGGCTCGAGCTCGGGCCATGGGACGAACCCCGGGTGCGCGCCCTGCTCGCTGCGCAGGCGGTGCGGTAGCAGGCGCCGGAAGCGGGCGCCGAGGCTCGGATCGATGCCGGTGACCCGCCAGGCGCCATCCTGGTGGGTCAGCTCGACCTCGCCGGCGCGCACCAGGCGCGCCGTGTTGACGTTGATCATGCTGCGTCCGAGCACATCCGAACGCAGCAGGATCTCGCCGGGCCGGCGCTCGAACTGGGCGAGGTTCAGCTTCGTCGTCGAGGTGTGCGCGCCGCCCGGCTCCATGCGCGCGATGCGGTTGGCGGGGACGAACAGCAGCCGTCCGCCGATCGCCGCGCGCAGCCCGATCACCGGCGGCAGCGGGTCCGCGAGGTCGAGTCGCGCCACAAGGTCATCCACGCGGCCGAGCCGTTCGCCGGCCGAGTCGAGCAGCGGGCTCCCCGCGAGCGAGGAGAGGTGGAGAACGCCGTCAGGCATCGCCGTGCTCCACAGAGTAGTGGGTTGGGGGGTCGAAAAGGTGTCGATCCGGGCTAATGCCGGCCCGGGGGCTGCCGAAAGGTGAAGAGTGATGAGCGTTCCACACCATCGGCGCACCCGAGCGCGAGCGCCGGCCGTGCTCGTGCTCGCGCTCGCGGGTGCCGCGCTGATCGGCGGCTGCGGCACGCCGGCCGTTATCAAGCCGTCCGCGACGCCGCTGCCGGGCCTCCAGCGCGATATCCGCGCGGCGCAGAGCGTCGTCGCCAAGACTGAGCGCGAGGCACAGAGCGACGCCTCGGCGAACGCCTCAAGTCCATAGCCGCAAACCGCGTCACTCGGCGCTCGTCGTGGCGCCCAACACCCGCGGATCGCGTGCCTGCGATCGCTAGCGCTTCGGCGCCGCGATCGTGAACAGCAACGCCACGGCCGCCGACGGGCGGCCGCTGAGACCCGTCGCGCGCAGGATGACGGTGTAGGTGCCGGCAGGCAGGCGGCCGACCGAGGTCTTGCCGGCGAAGCGCAACGCGTTGGTGCCCGGCTGCGCCGGGACCGTCAGCGTGCCGGCGGAGAGGCTGCGCGTGCAGCGTCGCGCACGAGGTCCGGCGAGCGGTGGGGAGACACAGCGCCCGGCGGCCACGCGCCCGTCGGCCAATCGCGTGAAGCTGAGCTTGACGCGCGCGGCCTGGTCGAGCGAGAACGAGAACGTCGTTCCGATTGGCAGCCGCAGCCTGTTGCTGGCACTTTCGAGCCACTTCGCTGCCGTCTGGCGCAGCCTGGTGATCTGCGGCAGCATGGCCACCACGGTGTAACTCGCGGTCAGCGTCGAGGTCGTGCCCTGGCTGTCGGTGGCGGCGACGGTGAAGCTGTGCGTGCCGAGCGTGGCGGTGTTGACCGCGGCGCCCGCCCCGACGGTGCCTGCGCAGCCGGTGATCGTGGCCGGAGCGCTGGCGGCGCAGGTGAACTTCGCATTGAGCTCCTGGCGCTGGGCGTAGACGCCGCCAGGGGCGGGCTCGCTGATCGCAATCGATGGCGGAGCGACAACGGTGTATGCAGCCGCGGTGGTGGTGCTGAAGCCGTTGGCGTCGACCGCGGTGACCGGAAAATCGTGGACACCGACCGCGGAGGTGTCGATCGTGGTGCCGCTGGCGGCCGGTCCGCTGCAGCTGGTCGGGCCCGCGCCGAAGGCGGTGCACGAGTAGGACGCCGTCACGTGCTGGCCCTGGCTGTAGACCGCGCCGGAGACCGGTGAGATGATCCGCGCGGTCGGGCTGTAGGTGAAGACGTCCGTGGGCTTGGTCGTGCTCCAGCCGGCGAGGTCGGTGACGGTGACGTCGACCGACCCGCTGCCCTGGGGAACTGTCGCGAGCAGCTGTGTGGGGCTGATGTCGTCCACGGCCGCGGCGACCACGCCGCCGAACCAGACGGCGGTGTAGCGCGTGAAGCCGCTGCCGTCGACCGTGACGGTCGAGCCCGGCGAGGCCTCGCTCGCGGTCAGCCCGCTGACCGCCGGCGCGGCGCTCAGCGGTGTCGCGTTTGCTGTGCACAGCTGTGCCACCAGGCCCGGCGAGGACCCGCCGGTGGTGGCGATCGGCGTCCCCAGGCCGCTTGCCATGTCGTAGCCGGGCGTCGCGGGATAAGCGCCGTTGGGATAGGAGCCGTAGGGATTTGTGGCGCCGAAGTAGCCGCTGTTGTCGCCAACGGTGATGTCGTCGAACGCGTCGGCGTGGTCGTCTCCGGCGGCGATCTCGTATAGCAGCGGGTTGAGGAAGCCAAGGCGCGTGGCGGCCGTCGCCGGTGATTTGCAGCCAGGCAGGCCGCTTGAGTCGGCCAGGGCGACCAGCGCCGCCCACACCGGTGTCGCCGTGCTGGTCCCGCCGAAGGCCCTCCAGCCTCCGTCGAAATACGTCACGTAGGCCGTCTCC
>PMKB01000254.1 GCA_003157595.1 Solirubrobacterales bacterium | reverse complement strand
CAGTCGCCGGTCTGGGACACCGCGCTGGCGATCGTCGCGCTCGCCGACACCGGCACGGCGGCCGATGACCCGGCGCTCGTGCGCGCGGCCGACTGGCTGATGGACGAGCAGGTGCTGCTCGCGGGTGACTGGTCGGTGCGCCGCCCCAGCCTGAAGGCGGGCGGCTGGTCGTTCGAGTTCGACAACGACTACTACCCCGACGTGGACGACACGGCCGAGGTCGTGCTGGCCCTGCTGCGCGTGGACCACCCTGACGCCGACCGCGTCGAGCAGGCGATCGCGTGCGCGGTCGAATGGGTCGAGGGGATGCAGGATGCCGGTGGCGGCTGGGGCGCGTTCGACGCGGCGAACACCAAGCGGATGCTCCGCGAGCTGCCGTTCTCGGACTTCGGCGAGGTCATCGATCCGCCGAGCGCCGACGTCAGCGCGCATGCGCTCGAGATGCTTGCCGCGCTTGGGCGCGCCGACACCGACGCGGCGCGCCGCGGCCTGGTCTGGCTCAGCGCCGAGCAGGAGCCGGAGGGATCCTGGTTCGGCCGCTGGGGCGTCAATCACATCTACGGCACGGGTGCGTCGGTCCCGGCGCTGGTGGCCGCCGGAGTGCCGCGCAGCGACGAGCGCATCCGGCGCGCGGTCCGCTGGCTCGAGAACCACCAGAACCCCGACGGCGGCTGGGGCGAGGATCCACGCTCATACGTCGATCCCGCCGCGATCGGCCGCGGCACCAGCACCGCGTCACAGACGGCGTGGGCGCTGCTCGCGCTGCATGCGGCCGGCGAGCGCTCGCTGGCCGTTCGCCGCGGCATCCGCTTCCTCGTGGCGTCCCAGCGCGACGACGGCGGTTGGGACGAGCCGGAGTACACCGGAACCGGATTTCCCGGTCACTTCTACATCAACTACCACCTCTATCGGCTCGTGTTCCCGATCATGGCGCTGGCGCGCTGCGCATGAAGCGGCGCTCGCACCCCAGCGTTCACGGCGCCGAACGCCAGAACACCGACCTGTTGGTCCTCGCGCCGATGGCGCTCGAGGCCCGCGCGATTCGCGCAGGGGCTCCGTGGAGTCGCGTCGAGAAGATCGGCATGGGTCCCCGCCGCGCTCGCGCCGCCGCACGCCTGACGCATCAGCCAGAGCAGCGTTCGGCACTGATCGCCGGCGTCTGCGGAGCGCTCGACTCGCAGCTGCAGCCCGGCGACGTCGTGCTCCCCAGCGAGTTGCGCACGGACTCAAAGACGCTGCCCTGCCCCGATCCCACGATCCTCGCCGGCGTCCTGCGCCGGGGCGGGCTGCGCGTGCACATCGGACCGATCGTCTCGAGCAGCGGGCTGGTGTTCGGCGAGCGCCGGCGCGAGCTCGCGCTGGCCGGCGCGCTGGCGGTGGACATGGAGTCCGCCTGGCTCGCCGACCACCATGCCGGCGCGCAACCGCTGATGACGCTGCGAGTCGTGCTGGACACGCCGCGCTACGAGTTCCGCCATCCCGCGCGGACGGCGGTTGCCGCGCGTCGGGCCTTTCGCGCGCTGCGCGAGGCGAGTTCGCTGCTTGAGACCTGGGCGCAGGCGCTGGGCGAGCGCGAGGTCGTGCTCGCGGCGCCGCGGGCCTCGTGCGCCGGTGTGACGCGGGCGGTCGAGATCGTCGAGCGGGCGCTCGCGCAGCGCGGCGCGCCGGTGTACGTGCGCAAGCAGATCGTCCACAACGCCCACGTCGTCGGGGAGCTCGAACGCCGCGGCGCCGTATTCGTCGACGACGTCGACGAGGTGCCGCCCGGCGCGACCGTGATCTTCTCGGCCCACGGCGTCTCGCCGGCGGTGCGCCGGCACGCGGTCGAACGCCAACTCGACGTGATCGACGCGACCTGCCCGCTGGTCGCCAAGGTTCACGCCGAAGCGCGACGCTTCGCAGCCGGGGACTACAAGATCGTGCTCGTGGGCCACGAGGACCACGAGGAGGTCGAGGGCACGGTCGGCGAGGCCCCGGGCCACACGCGGGTCATCGCGAGCATCGACGAGGCCCGCGCCCTGGACCTGCAAGACTCCGACCGTGTTGCGGTGCTCACCCAGACAACACTCGCCGTGGATGAGACCGCTTCGATCGTCGACGCACTGCGGGAACGCTTCCCCGCGCTGGTCGTCCCCGCTTCCGAGGACATCTGCTACGCGACCCAGAACCGCCAGGACGCGGTGCGTGCGATCGCGCGCGACTGCGAGCTGATCCTCGTGGTCGGATCGCATAACTCGTCGAACTCGCGGCGCCTCGTCGAGGTGGCGGAGCGCTCCGGCTGCCGCGCTTCGCTCGTCGAGCGCGCGCAGGACATCGCGCCCGAACTGCTCGTCGGAATCACGCGGCTCGGCGTGACCGCCGGAGCCTCGGCCCCGGAGTCGCTCGTGCAGGAGGTCGTCAGCGCGCTCGGTGGCCTCGGCGCCCTGACGCTGCGCGAGCTCACCGTCGCGACCGAGGAGACCCGCTTCAACCTGCCGCCGCAGGTCCGTGCGCAGCCGGCCGCTCCGGCTGGGGATCGGGGAATCTGAGCTGTGCCCGTTCCCGCGCGCCAGAGCCTTCGGATCGGCGCCTACATCATGCGTCAGCGCCTGGCGCGGCGACGGCGCTTCCCGCTGCTGGTGGAGCTTGAGCCGCTCTATCAGTGCAACCTGGCGTGCGCCGGCTGCGGCAAGATCCAGCAGCCCGACGAGCTCCTGCGCCGTCGCATGCCGGTCGAGGATGCGATCGCGGCGATCGAGGAGAGCGGCGCCCCGATGGTCTCGATCGCGGGCGGCGAGCCGCTGATCCACCCCGACATCCACGTGATCGCCTCCGAGCTGATCCGGCGGCGCAAGTACGTGTTCCTGTGCACCAACGCGCTGCTGATGGAAAAGAAGATGGACCTCTTCAAGCCATCCCAGTACTTCGCCTGGGCGGTTCACCTCGACGGCCTGCGCGAACGTCACGACGAGTCGGTCTGCCGCGACGGCGTGTTCGACAAGGCGGTGGAGGCGATCGCCGAGGCCAAACGCCGGGGCTTCCGCGTCACGACGAACACGACCTTCTTCACCAACGACTCGCCCGACACGGTTCGCCGCGTGCTCGACTTCCTCAATGACGAGCTAAAGGTCGACGCGATGATGATCTCCCCCGCCTACGCCTACGAGAAGGCGCCCGACCAGGACCACTTCCTCGGCGTCGAGCAGACGCGCAAGCTTTTCCGCGAGGCCTTCTCCGACGGGCGCCGACGGCGCTGGAGGCTCAACCACAGCCCGCTGTTCCTGGACTTCCTCGAGGGCAAGGCCGACTTCGACTGCACCGCCTGGGCGATCCCGAGCTACTCGCTGCTCGGCTGGCAGCGACCCTGCTATCTGATGAGCGACGGCTACGTGAAGACCTACCGCGAGCTCGTCGAGGAGACCGACTGGGAGCTCTACGGTCGCGGCAAGGACGAGCGCTGCAACAACTGCATGGCGCACTGCGGTTACGAGCCCTCGGCCGTGATCGCCACGAGCCGTTCGTTGCGCCAGTCGCTGCGCGCGCTCCGCGAAGCCTAAAAAAGCTGAAGCCTCATGCGCGGCCGGTGGCCGCGACCGTTTGACTAGCGTGCGAACATACGTTCGTATGACGAGCCAGGGGTCAGCGTACGGGCGGTTTCGTAGGGCTCTGGAGCGGGGGAACCTGCAGCTCGTGCGCGCCGCGGCCGGCGAGCTGCCGACGATCCGCCTGGACGACGCGTTGCGGGTCTGCCTGCTGATCCGCGACCACGATCCCGACCGCTACGAGCGAGCGGCGCTGCGCTGGGTGGCGCGGTTCGCCGTGGAGGCTCGTGATGCGACGCTCGCCGACGTGCAGGCGGCGGTCGCGGCCCTCGCCCGGCTGCCGCGCGAGCCGGACGAGGCGATGAGCCAGCTCCAGCACCTGTGCCTCATCCATCAACTGGGCTGAGCGCGCTTCTGGAAGACTGCCCGTGTGAGCGACGAGCCCGGCCTCTGCGATCACGCCTCACGCAACCGGCGTCTGTGGGATGAGCGCTCAGCCGACTACCAGCGCGTGCACGGGCCCCAGCTGGCGGCCTCCGGCGGGGCCGCGTGGGGCGTGTGGCAGCTGCCGGAGTCGCAGCTGCGGGTGCTCGGCGACGTCGGTGGCCTCGATGTTCTCGAGTTCGGCTGCGGCGCCGCGCAGTGGTCGATCGCGCTGGCCGCGCTCGGCGCCAGGGCCACCGGGCTCGACAACTCGGCGCGCCAGCTCGAGCACGCGCGGGCGCTGATGGCGCAGGCGGGGGTGGATTTCCCGCTTGTGCATGCCAGCGCCGAGGCAACCCCGTTCGATGACGCGTCATTCGACATCGTCTTCTGCGACCACGGCGCGATGACCTTCGCCGATCCTCACCTGACCGTGCCCGAGGCAGCCCGCCTGCTTCGCCCCGGCGGACTGCTCGCATTCTTGACGCACACGCCGATCCTCGACAGCGCCTGGGCTGCCGGGGCCGAACATCCGAGCGAGCGGCTCGCACGCGACTACTGGGACCTGCACGCGCTCGAAGAGCCGGGGGAAGCGGTCTGCTTCCAACTCCCCTACGGCAGCTGGATCCGGTTGTTCCGCGCGAACGGGCTTGCAGTCGAGGATCTGGTCGAGCTGCGCCCGCCGCCCGGCGCGACCAGCAGCTACCGCGATGAGGCCGATCGCGCCTGGGCGCTGCGCTGGCCGATGGAGCACATCTGGCGCGTGCGCCGCTCGGGCTGAGTTGCCGCGAGCCGCCGCACCGGGCGCCGGTCGCTGACAACGAACGATCCGATCGCTTTATTTGCAACAACAAAGCGCGATCATTTGCAACAATGAAGCGCGACGTTGACCGCATGAACGCCGGATCCTCGATCGAGGATCCAGTCTTCCGACGGTAGGACGCTACTCGCAGCGATGCCCCATCAACCGAGCCTTTCCAGCCGCAACTGTCCATCCCACGCCTGGGGTTGCCCGGTCGTGATGAAGGTCGATCCCTGCTCGGTGGCGTGGACGTGCGCCGGCTGCGGTGCGATCGCGACCGTACCGGTCGGCGAACCAGCACCGCCGCGCTCGGCCGCGCGTTAGCCTCCGGCGGTGACCGCGGGAAACCGCTCGGCTGCACGGGCCCGCGCCCTGGCGGCCTCGACCTCGCGGTCCCTGGCCGGCGCGGTGGTGACAAGCTCGGCCAGCAGGCGCTGTGATGCCTGCGCCACCGCATCGACCGCGCGCTCGAACGCCTCCGCGTTTGCCTGCGATGGCTTCGCGAAGCCGCTCACCTTGCGGACGTACTGGAGCGCCGCCGCCCGAACCTCCTCGCCGTTCGCCGAGGGCTCGAAGTTGTAGAGGGTGCGGATGTTTCGACACATGCCATCAGCCTAGCCGAGCGCACCCCTCGTGTGCCGCGCTCGGCCTTGCGCCCGCGCGGGTCCGCTCAGCTGCCGGCGCGCGGCGGCAGGTTCGCCAGCGCGTGGTAGAGCTCGCGCGCCGCGGCCTCGCCCCACTCGAGGCTGTGCAGCGAGTAGGACTCATCCGGCGCATGCACCGCATCCTGCGGCAGCCCGAAGCCGCCCACGATCACGGGGTAGCCGCGAGCGGCCATGGCGGCCACGATCGGGATGCTGCCGCCGCAGCGAATGAATGCCGGCTCGCGGCCGCAGGCGCGGCGCAGCGCGTCTGCCGCGAGGCACAGTGCGGGCTCGTCGGGCGCAAACAGCGCCGGCGCGGCGCAATTGCCGCTCAGCTCGAGCTCGGCGCCATGCGGCAGCGCGGCGCGCAGAAGACCGCGCAGCGTCGCCTGCATTTGCTCGGGATCCTGTCCCGGGGCCAGACGCAGCGACAAGGTCGCCTGCGCCTGGGCCGGGACGACCGTGCGCGGTTCGCCGCCGACGATCTCATTGACGTCCAGCGCGGCGTCGGCGCCGTTTCGCTCGTAATACTCGGCGCCCGCCCCGGGATGCACCGGGCGGCCGCCGACCAGCTCCAGCGCCTGCTCGCCAGGCAGCAGCCGCTCCCAGGAGGCCAGCTCAGCCGGCGCGGGCGGGATGATCCCGGCGCGCAGCTCCTCGCGCACGCGCCCGTCCGGACCGGGCAGGACCACCGCGAGCAGTCGGTGCAGCACGTGCAGCGCGTTCAGCACGCTCCCGCCGTACATGCCGGAGTGGAGGTTGCGCTCGGCGGTGCGCACGTCGAGGTGGACCATCACGACGCCGCGCAGGCCGACGGTGATCGACGGCGTCTCGGCGTCGGGCATGCCGCTGTCGAAGACGATCGCGACGTCGGCGCCGCGCGTGTCTTCGCGCACCCAGGTGGCAACCGCGTCGCCGGCGCGCTCCTCCTCGCCCTCGACCAGCACACGCACGTGCACCGGCAGCTCGCCGGCAGCCGCCAGCGCGCAGGCGACGTGCAGCAGCGGCAGGAAGTTGCCCTTGTCGTCCGAGGCTCCGCGGGCGTAAAGGCGCCCGTCACGAACCTCGGGCTCAAACGGCGGCGAGGACCAAAGCTCGTCCGGGCCCGGCCCCTGCACGTCGTAGTGGCCGTAGATCAGCACCGTCGGAGCGGCGGGGTCGGCGGCCCGAAGCTCGCCGACGACCAGCGGGTTGCCATCGCCGATTCGCACAAGCTCGCCCTCCCCCCCGGCGGCCACCACCCGCTCCAGCACCCAGGAGGCAGCGCGCTCGATCGCCGCCGGATCGCCGCCGCCAGTGGATACCGAGGGAATCGCCAGCCAGTCGATCAGCTCGTCCAGCAGGTGCGGATCCATGGCCGCAGACTATCGGTCAGCCCAGGACGCGCCGTGCACGCCGCCGGCGCGCACCCGGCGCCTGCGCACGCGCGCCCTGCCTCGCGCGGCCGTCGGCCGTCGCGTCGTCCTCGGCCGCGCCGTCGGATCTCGCGCGCCCGTCCGTGTGCGGCAGCAGGACCCGCGCAGCGTCCGCCGCCGTGACGTCCGGGTAGAGGATCCGCACGACGGCGATCGCCAGCAGCCCGCCGGCCAGCTGCGCGACCACGAACGCCGGGACGGACGCCGGCGCGAAGCCGGCGAAGCTGTTCGAGAAGATCCGCCCGACCGCGAGCGCCGGGTTTGCGCAGACGCTCGAGCTGGTGAAGAAGCAGGCCGCGGCGATGTATGCGCCGACGGCGGCGGGCGCCGACCCGGCGCGCCTGGTGCGGGCCAGGGAGAAGATCACGAGCAGCAGGCCGAGTGTGGCGACCACTTCGGCGAGCAGGTGTGCGCCCGATGCGCGGTGTGTGGTCGCGATGCTGACGGCGCTCTTGGCGAACATCGCGTTCGCGACGATCGCTCCGCTGACGCAGCCGGCGACCTGCGCCGGGATGTAGGCGAACGCGTCACGCCACGACAGGCCGCCGAAGCTCGCATCGACGAGCGAGACGACGGGATTGACGTGGCCGCCCGAGACCGGGCCGATCATCAGGATGATCGTGAACAGACCGGCGCCGACGACCGCGGCGCACTCGAACAGCTCGAGACCCGTGTCGGCGGGCGACAGCGCGGCCGCCGCGATGCCCGCGCCGACCACGAGCGCGCCAAGGAATGCTGAGCCGAGGAACTCTGCGAACAGGCGCCGCTGCAGATTCGCGGTCACGACTGCTCCGCCAGCCCGGCGGGCTGGTCGGTGCGGCGAAGTTGCCCCCGCGCACGGGGTGACGCTCGCGGGCATCTCCTGTTCGATGTGAACCCCACTGCCACCGATCGTCCCGAACGGCGGGCGCATTGCATCGGCTGAGGCCCACAGCCCCGGCGCGGCTAACTACGGAGGCGGGACGTGAGGCTCGGGATCGGGTCGGCGTGTGCGCGCCGGCGCCCCGCGGCGAGCCGGGGCGACGCTGTTCCAGCCGCGCCCACGGCGGTCGGTCAGGTTGTGAGCAGGGCCGTGGTGGTGACCGTCGCCCCGGTCGCATCGATGCCGCGGACGCGCAGCCGGGTGAACTTGCCGGGGACGCGGATGACGGTTTCAAAGCCGGTTCGGGGGACGGTTTCGACGGGAGCCAGGTTGGTCGGGCTGGTCCCTGCGAGCGCGGTCCAGCGCGTGACGCGAGTGTCGCCGTTCCAGCTGACGTAGACGTTGCTGTTTGCGCCTGAGCGTTCCGTCACCACCGCCGGGGTGCCGGGCGCGTTCGGTGTCCAGGGCATGCGGAAGGCGCGGTAGAAGATGTATGAGTCGCCGAGCCGCGCATCGAAGAGCAGATCACCCGACGGCGAGAACTCCGAGATGAACGGCTCAGCTCCCCAGCCGACGAACACGTTTCCGTTTGGCAGCAACTGGACGCTGCCCTTGCTCGAGGCCGCCAGCGGGCTCGGGTGGCGATACTCGTGCCGCAGGTCCGCCGTCATGCGTCGTTGGTCGACGGCCAGCACGATCGCCCGCGACTGCCCACCGGCGACGAACGGCGAGCCCTCGTTGTCGAAGATTGTCATCGTGCCACCGGGGTGGATGCGCACGTCGTGCTGCCAGGCGAACGTTGCGCCGGCGCCCATCGCGAAGTCGCTGTGCTTGCCGCCCAGGCGCCAGATGATCTCGCCGGAGCGGCGGTCGACCTTGTAGACGGTGTGTGTGTTGCGCGATGAGACGAGCAGGTTCCCGTCGACGTCGACATCGATCGAGTTCAGATGCACGTAGTCCCAGAGCTCACCGACCGGCCAGTAGGACTCCGCGAGGGCTATATGGCCGAGGCTGTGCCATTCGAGCAGCACCCGCCCGCTCGCCAGGTCGACCTCCTGGAAGCACGCGTCCTGGACGGCGCCGTTGCGTGAGCCACCGACCGAGCGCAGGTCGACATGCGTGATCCGGTAGCACGTGAGCAGCGCAGTCCCCCGCGAGGTGAGCAGGAACTCGTGCAGATCGCCGCTGAGACCGTTGCCTGCCTGCACGTGCGCGATCTGCTCGTAGGAGTCGTTCGCGATCACGTAGGAGCCCACGCCGTGGCTGTAGGCGATCTTTCCCTGCCACCAGGCCAGCGCCGGTCGGCCCTGATAGGTCTGGACCCCGAAATTATCGATCTCGAGATCGGACGGGTACTCCCAGACGGCCTGTCCCGAGCTGTCGGCGATGATCGCTCCGGCCTGGCCCTTCGGGGCACCATAGGGGCCGACGAAGATCAAGCCTGGCGCTGTACCCGGCTTGTTCACATCGACCGCGAACGTCGGGATACGCAGATCCGGACGCGAGTGGAACATCGGCGTGCTCGCCGCCGGCACCGAACCGAATTCGTTGATCGCGGTGGTGCGAGCGAGCGAGCTGCGGGAGGCGCCGATCAGCTTGGCGCCGGCGCCGACGGCGCCGAGCGACCCGACGGCGGCGGCCCCGCCGAGGAACTGGCGGCGCGTTACGCGAGCGGACGGATCAGGAACAGGCGCAGACAGGGACGCCAGTTTAGACCTCCCCCGCGGAGCTTCGCCGAGGCGTTTGCTTCGGAGGGCTCGCCGAGCGCCGCTCTATCCGGCAGCCCGCAACCGCAGCTAGCCGACCAGGTCGGCGAACAGCTCAGCCAGTGTGTCTTGCGGGTTTTCGCACAGCCCGGTGTGGACGGGCGAGGGCTGGATGATGGTGCTCGCGGGAGCGACAAGCCAGCCGAAGCGCTCCGACGCAGGCAGGGCGGCGATCGGACCGCCGGCCGGGTCTCCGCCGGCGATGCGCACGATTGCCTCAAGCTGCGGGCGGACCGTGTCGGGCGACACGTCCGGGGCGAGCACTGCGAGCCGGCGCTCGTCCAGCGCCACGCGAGCTGCCAGGAAGTCGAGTTGGCGGCAGAACAGCACGACGCCGGCGTTGAAGCCCTCGCCGCGCTCCACATGCGCGACGACGCGGACGATCGCGTAGGAGAACGCGCTACGCCGAGGCTCGGGCATCCTCTGCCTCCTGCACGAAGTGGCGCGGCGGCTCGAGTCGCCGCGCCAGGTATTCCACGTAGGTCTGCGCAGGATCGGCGCCGAACCAGTCCGCCGGCACCAGATCGGCGATCGACGCGAGCAGCGCGCGATCGATTTGCGGTGCGAGGCGCTCGTCCGCGGCGGTGATCGAGCCGGCGGCCGCAAGCAATACGTGCTCGGCGATCTGCGGGAACGGCCGGCTCGCCTGCTCCACCGGACGCAGGCCGCGGTGTTGCAGATACAGCGTGGCGCCATGGTCGATCAGCCAGAGCTGGTCGTGCCAGAGCAGCAGGTTGGGGTTCCGCGCCGTGCGGTCGACATTGGTGGCGAGTGCGTCGAGCCACACGACCTCGGCCGCGAGCAGCGGATCCGGCGTCCATCCGAGCGCCGCCGAATAGCCCGCGGCGCCGGGCAGAAAATCCACGCCGAGATTCTCGCCGGAGCTCGCCACGATCAGATCTTGGATCTCGGGGTCGGGCTCGGCCAGGCCGAGCGCCGGATCGATCGCCACGATCACCTGCTCGGGAACGGGCAGTCCCACCGCGCGAGCGAGTTCACCCACGATCACCTCGGCGACCAGCGCCAGAGGACCCTGGCCCGCACCCCGGAACTTCGTCACATAGAGCCCACTGTCGTCGGCCTCGACCAGCCCGGGTAACGAGCCACCCTCGCGCAGCGGCGTGGCATAGCGTGTCGCCGAGACGCGGCGCAGAGCGGTTGCGATCGACACGGTGGCACCCTATCTCGCGGCGCAGCGACGCTGGACGACGATCGCGTCGCGGGCGTCGCCGCGCCGTCGCATCCGACGGCCCCAGGCCCAGGCGCCGCCGGCCACTATTCGGGCTGGAACAACGCGATCGTGTTGCCGTCGGGGTCCTTGAACCATGCCGAGCTTCCGATCCCCGGGGTCGTGGCGATGGAGCCCACGGTCTTGAACGTCGGGAAGTCGTACTGCTCGAAAGCGACGCCTCGTTGCGTCAGTTCGCGGACGTCGGCTGCCACATCGGCCGACCAGAACCGCACCTGGGTGTGGTCTGCCTGGTTGGGATTGGCGCGCCCGTAGACCAGCAGACTCGTGCCGTCACCGCACTCGAACACGAGATGGTTCTCGATTGTCTCGTGCGAGAGCGTCAGCCCAACGTTCTGTTCGTAGAAGTCCTGGCTCCGCGCCAGATCGGTCGAGCATACGACCGCCGAGATTCTGTTCTGTCCCACCACCTGAGCCTCCTTTGTAGTCGAGCCAACGACGACGATCCGACGAAGTCTGCGACATGACCCGCGGTTGCGATCGGATGCCACGCGAATACCTTCGGCCACGCCGCGATACTTGTCATGCCAACTTATATCGCCACTACACTTGGCATGTCAACTATTTCGTTCTAGACTGGGAGCATGGCTGACGACTACGGTCGCTGGATGGCGGCGTGGCTGGCGCTCTTGCGCACACACGCCCGGCTCTGGGATCAGCTCGAGGCGAGCTTGCGCCGTGACCACGGCCTCTCGATTGCCCGCTACGACGTGCTCACACACGTCGAGATGGCCGGCGGAGCGCTGCGGCTGAGTGAGCTTGCGTCATCGATCGTGCTCTCTCCGTCGGGCCTGTCGAAGCTGGTCGACCGGATGGAGGCGTCCGCTCTGATTCAGCGTGTCCCCGATCCGGACGACGCGCGCACGACGTTCGCAACGATCACACCGCGTGGTCGATCGCTTGTGAAGAAGGCGAGGCGAAGCCACCACGAGCTGCTGCAGCAGACCTTCGGCGATGCGCTCGACGACCGCGATGTCGCCGACCTCGTCCGCATCATGGGACGCATCGGCGCCTCGATCCCGGATCACTGACCGACCGCATCCAGTGGACACCGCGCCGCCGCAGGGGAGCGAAGTGACCACGCCCGGGACCGTCGCTACTTCTTCTTCTTCTTCTTCTTTGGCTTCGCGGGCTTCTGCACGCGGACGGTGGCTGTCTCGAGCGTCTTGCCGCCCGAACTGGCGGTCACGATCGTCGTGAGCTTGCCGTATTTCTTGAGCAGTGCCTTCCCGGCCGCGTTGAGCGTCAGCGTGAGCGTCTTGGTGGCGCCCGCGGCCAGCGAGGCGCCGGCGGTCGCGATCACAACCTGCTTCGTCTGCGTGTGAGCTTTCTTCTTCTTGCGTGCGGTGATCGCGGTGATCTTTCCGCCCCTGAGGTGCTCGGTGACCCTGGCCGTCACGCTCAAGGTCGCGCACGCGGCCCCGCCTGCCGGACATGAGAGCGCCAGCGTGAGCTTGCCGTGGCCGCCCAAGATCGAGCCGACGTGCACGGGAGGCGGCGCCGGCGGGGTCGACTGGTAGATCGCTCCGACGAACGCTGGACTCGCGGCTTCCTTCGTGTAGTCGGCCGTGAAGCTGTTGCCAACCGTGGCGAAGGTGCCCGTGAACTTTCCTCCCGTGAGCGCAAAGAGCTGGAATTCCTGATTGGCGATCGGCAGGAAGCCGCCGGTGAGATCCGCCAGCAGGGTGCCACCGGCGGTGAATGTGCCGGGTCCGTTGCAACACGGGCCGCTCAGCTGGAACGTGCCGATGCTCGTGGCACCCGCAAGCTGGGGCGAGACCGTGCCGTCGCTGGCGTTGACGAAGGAGGCGGCCTCGTCCAGCAGGTACACGGCTCCAGGCCCGAGCGTCACGACACCGTCGTTGGTGGTCGCCGTTCCACTGTCCTGGTCGAGCGAGCCGCCGGTGACGGTCATCGTGCCCGCGTGGGTGTTGGCGAGACCCGCCTGGAGATGCACCGCCCACGAGGGGTCCACTACCTCGGCGTTGATCGCGCCGTTGTTCTGAATCGAGCCGTCGGTGACGTAGACCGCGCCGCCGCTCGTGTTGCCGGTTCCGTCGGCGTCGAGCACGAGTGTGCCGTCGTTGACGAGTTGGGCGCCGTCGAGCGATGTGGTGATGCTGTAGTAGGTCTCCCCGCCCGAGTTGTAGGGCTCTCCCTGCACGGTGACGGTCTGCCCGGCCGGGATCGTCCCGGTGATCGTGACGGTGCCGTAGTTCTGTAGGAAAGATGCCGTTCCGGCCGAGTCCGCCAGCGTCGCGGCGTTCTGGAGAACCACCGCGCCACCCGACACCGAGCCGCCGCTCTGCGCCCACGTCGCGCCGCTATCGGTGATCGATCCGTCGTTGACGACCGACCCGTCGTTGTTGAAGGACGCCGTGCTGAAGGTGTTGGGAGTCAGCACCCACGAGGCTCCCGAAGCGACCGTGATCGTGCCGTCGTTGGTCGCCGTCCACGTGTTCGCCTGACTCTCGGTCAGGGTTCCGGTGTTGATCTGCACGCTTGCGCCAGCCTCGTTCGTGAAGCCGTAGAGCCCGAAGAACGTGCCGGCACCCGGGTTCGTACTCGGATCCTCCTGCTGCGTCACGATGTGGCCGTAGTTGAGCAAGGGTCCGCCGCTGACCGTCGCTCCGCCGCCGCTCTGCGACGCCGGCGTGCCCGACGTGGGGTTTCCGCCGGCGGTCGAATCGAGCTCCAGCGTGCCCGTCGTGTTGACCGTGCTGGCAGCGGCCATGGACAGGAAGGTGTTGTTCACGGTCTCGTTGCTGTTGGAGATGCTGGCCTCGCCATCGACGTAGAGCGTCTGGGCGCCACTCGATCCACCAAGCGTGAGCGAGTTCACGTTGGCGCCGTTGTTGTTGGGGTCAGCGGTCCCCAGGGACCAGGGCGCCACCGTCACCGTGTAGGTGCCGGTGCCGGTGACGCAGACGTTGTCCGTGTTCCCCGGGATAGCGCCGGTCGACCAGTTGGCTGGAACTCCCCAACTGCCGCTGGTCGGAGCCGACGTGTTCCCACCTGGCCCGATCCAGGTATCCGAGCATCCCGCCGCCTGCGCGGTCGTCGCCGAGGTCGCCAGAGCGCCAAGGGCCAACATGCCTATCAGGACCGAGCAGATTCGGGTCACGATGAGTCCCTTCGTAGTAATCAGCGACGCAGCTGACCCGGAGCACCCGCGAACCCGGCATGTCATCCAAGGTGACGACGCAGCGCCGAGTCCGCAGCGGAGCGGATCCACTCAGCGGCGCACATTACCCGCGGTGCTCGCGGTGGCGAGAGAACTTCTGCGCATCCGGTTCTCCGCAGCGTCTGCTGCAGTCGCGCGGTCAGCGAAATCCCTGTGACGATGCCGTGGTGGACACACAGCCGCGTGTGTCGGAACTACGTAGTGGCGACGTAGAGGTGCAACCCGGCACGTGCGGACGCAGTAGCGTTCGATCGATTGCACCCACGTTGCACCGGCGCGCGCTGAACCTGATCGGCGAGGTGATCGGGCTGCTCGAGCTCGAGGAGTTCTGCGGCGCGCTGCTCACAGCGCTGCGCGACGCGGTAGGGGCCAGGTGGTGTGCGTTGAACGAGCTCCCGGCCGATCTTCCCCATACCGTCTCGCGGACCGACCCCGCGGTGCCCCCCGAGCTCCACGTCGCGTTTGCCCGCTACGCACTGGAGAACCCGCTCGTTGCGTACTACCTTCGCACGCACGACGGTCGGGCCACGCGGTTCTCCGACATCCTCACGCGACGTGAGCTGCACCGACTGGGCATATACCGCGAGGTCTACCAACCACTCGGGGTCGAGTACCAGATTGCGTTCACGCTGCCATCCGCCTCGCAGCGAATGCTGGGGGTCGCCCTCAGCCGTGGCACGCGCGACTTCACGGCGGCCGATCGCGACCTGCTCAATCTCACCCGCCCCTACCTCATCCAGACCTACCGCAACGCGCTCGCGCACACGCTGTTGGCGAACGGAGCCGGCCGGCAGATACTGATCGCAGACCTGCGCGCACTCGGCCTCACGCGGCGCCAGTCCGAGATGCTCCGGCTGGTGGCCATGGGGCACTCCGACCAGGACGCCGCAGCGGCCCTCGGCATCGGCGTTCGTACTGCGCAGAAGCATCTCGAGCACTGCTATCGGACGCTTCAGGTGAGCGGCCGCTCGCGGGCTGCCCAGCTCGCCTGGGCAACCGCACAGACGTGACGGCACCCACCCACGCGCACGCCCTTCACCAAGAACGAGAGAAACCCCGAAGGATCGGGGCTTCTCGGGGGATTCCCCACCTCGGACGCGATCGATCAGCGCGCTCGGCCGGTTCTCTGCTTCGGTGATCGTCGCAACGAGCATCGGGCTAGAGGAGCCTTTCTGGTCCAGCTGTTCAGGCTGAACTGGAGACATTGGGTGCGACGAGTGCTGCGAAACCACGTGCGTACCGCACGATTTCGCCCGTGCCTGCTACCGATCGCTACCGCCTCGCAGTCTCTCGGGCCGACGCTGCGGCCGCCACGGCGCCGCAGCGGCCCGTCGTGCCGGGTTCAGAGGGCTCGCTCGAGAATGCCCTCCCGAATCTGCTTCGCGGTCGGATTGTCGTGCCGCGGCTCTGCCGCAAGCCGGCCAGATTCGTCCACGACGCGCTCGATCATGGCCTCGGTCGCGCTGCGCGCGAAGCGGGCGCTGAAGCCGGTTTCTCTCGCGAGCAGCGCCCAGGCGTCCGGCGTGACCTCTTCGATCGCCCGTGCCCCGTCCAGCGTCATCGCGAGCCTGGTCGTCAGCTCCGGATACACGACCGTGCTGACGAGGTCATACAGCGGCGCGAGCGTCGGCGCGGCGGCGTCGTAGAGCAGCGAGAAGTTCTTGGCGTGGCCGTCGCAGTTCCCAATCAGCCAGTTGAATACGAGCGCACGCCAGAATGTCGGGAGATCCTGCGCCGGGACGGCCGAGCTCGCGCGCAGCAGCGCGACGGTATCGGCGACGCCCGGGCCTCCCTCGGCTTGATACTTGCGATCGCTCGGATGACCGATCGCCTGACAGACGTCCTCCTGGTGAAGCCTACGAATCGGATCCGCGGTTTCATCACGGTCGTAGCGTTCGACCAACAGGTACGGCAGTCCGCTGGAACTGGCGTGACGGCTAACGGATGCTGTCGGCAACTCCACCGCACGTGCGATGTCCATGCAGAACGCCTCGTTGTCAACGAGCCCTGGGAAACGCGACGGCTCCGGTTTGATCGCCGGCATGAACGTCAACGTGTGGGACGTCAACGAGCACGTCCAGGCACTGATCCGCTCACGCCAGCCAATCCAAATCGCCGCGCTACGCGACCCCGACATCGCACTCGAATCGCTCACCAAGTAATCCACTGTCGCCACGGATCCGCCTAGGGCGACGAACGAAGCGCCCGTCGTAACCGTACCCGCGGACAGCAGCGCGACGAACTGAGCCATCCTGTCTCACGGAGCGCAGCGAACTAAAACCCCTCCCAGCACAGAGCAAAGCGAGCTTCCGCAGCGACCGGTCGCGCGCGCTCCCAAAGGGGCGTGACCAGTCGCGACGGCGACCGATTACTGTATGGCGCAGCGTCATCGCCGCGCAAGCACTCTGGATCGTGAGCCCGTCGTCGGACTCGTAGAAGCCGCCCGGTGGATGTGGATCGGTCTTCCAGCGTGCGTCGAAGCTGCGGACCCAGTGCCCCCGGACGTGACGTCGAGCCCGATCGTGGACCGCGCCTTGTGCTCGCGGCGAGTCGCGTCACCGAGTGTCGAGGCGGTGGCGGATGCGTTCGGTTGCCCTCTGCGTCAACGCCCGGTGCTTCCCGCTCTTACCTGCGACTCGACCGGCGGCCCCTGCACTATCCGTCGGGCTACTTCCAGACCCCGCTCGGAACGTCCGCGCTCCGATCGGTTCGTAGCTCGCTCGGTCGCAGCAGGCCCGCGGGCTGGCCGCCGAGGGCCTGATTTCGAACTACAGTTCTGGATGGGTAGCAACGCAGTGCGGCGGGCTGCTGGCGGCAAACTCGGCGGGATAGGCTCTGGGGCGTGGGAGACCGCGTGATCGGACGTCTCGACGGGTGGATCGGGGAGCGCGTCGAGTCGTCGATTCGCAGGCACCACCGTCGCCGGCTGAGCCGCGCACGTCAGCTCGAGCGGCTCGATCCTCCGGAAGTGGCGGCATCGTTGTGGGCAGCAGGCGACCCGCCGCCGAGCGCAGGCAATGACCTCGAGGTCCTCATCGACGGGGCCCAGGCGCTGCCGCTGCTCGCGCAGACGCTTGCGGGGGCCCGTTCGAGTATTCACATCGCTGGCTGGCATGTGACGGCGGATTTCGGGCTTACCCGCGATGACGGGGCGGCGAGGCTGCGTGATCTGCTCGGGGACCTCGCCGAGCGTGTGAGCGTTCGCGTGCTGCTGTGGGCCGGGGCGCCGCTGCCGCT
>PMKB01000138.1 GCA_003157595.1 Solirubrobacterales bacterium | reverse complement strand
CCGGCTTCCCCCGAGGCGCCCGCCAGGCCCGCGGTGTCGGCGACGCCCGAGGATGCCTGGACGGCCGGGTTGCCGGCGACGCCCGAGGCCGAGCCTCACGAGGCGGTGGTGCCCGCCTCTGTGTTCGAGGGTCAGTACGCGCTCACGCAGCATCTCGGTGGGAAACCCGAGGCGATCGTCGAGCTGTTTGGGCAACTCGACGAATATGCACGCGGCTGGGACGCGACGCGCCAAATTCGCCAGCACCACGTCGAGTACCTGCGGGGCGAGAAGGCCTGTTTCACGATGGAGGTCGAGCGCGAACGCATACTCCTGTGCCTGTCGCTCGATGCGGCTACCGTCGAGGCGTGGTGGTGGTCGCCGGGGGCGAAACGCCACACGATCGACATCCGTCAGCGCGACAAGGACCACGTGGAGTATTCGGTCGGCGCGGCTGCGCAGCTTGGCGACGCACGCCTGCTGATCAAGCTGGCGTACAACGGGCCCTCCTCGCCGCACGCGACGCGCTGAAAGGCGATCAGGCGCGTGCTCGACGAGGTCAACAAAAGTCGGTCGGAGCGGGGTTCACGACCGCTCGCGCCAGGCGAGCGCCCGCGTTGTCCCGGTCAATAGCTAAGATCACCACACGATGGCACTACTCGATGACGTAAGAAAGATTGCTGGGGTCGCCGAGCGGCTCAAGGGCCCGGTCGGCAACGAGGCGAACACGAAGGCGCTGTTGATCGAGCCGACGCTCTCAGCGCTTGGCTGGGACACGACCAACCTCGACCATGTGCTCCGCGACTGGCCGATGCATGAGAACAGCTCGATCGACTACGCGCTGAGGATCGGCGACGACAACGTCATGTTCATCGAGGCGCGGGGAGTCACCGAGAGCCTTGATGACGCACAGTTCACCGCTCGGGCGGTTGACGGGGCCAACGGCGAGGGTGTCCTCTGGTGCGCGGTGACCAACGGGCTGATCTACAGGGTCTACCGGACCGACGAGTTGGTGCCAACGGACCAGAAGCTCGCATTCGAGGTCGATCTCAGCAGGGCCGCCGTGGGTTCTCCCGCGGACACCGCCAACGTACCGCTGCTCTCGCGCGAGTCGCTGGGCGACGGCAGTCTGGCGCTGTGGGGTGAGCAAAAGGTCTTCACCGACCCGCGCGTGCGGGAGGTGCTCGCGGAACTTGCCGCCACGCCATCGGCCGCGTTCCTCGATGCCATCAACGACGCGATCGGCGATCACAAGGTGCCGCGTGAGCGCTTGCGCGCGAGCCTCGGTCGCGTGCTGGTCATCGAGACGCCGCCCGGGACGAAAGCTCCGACGCCCAGGGCGCCCGAGCCGCCGGCCAGGCCGCGCGACACGCCTGTCGCGCCGGAAGCAACCGGAACGTTTACGAAGCCGGAGACGGCTACGGCGGTGAGGCCCGATGACGGCCCCCGCACCGTCGAGGCGCCGCCACCGCCGCGCGTCGAGGCGCCGCGTGCTGTCGAGGCGCCACCGCGCGTCGACACGCCGCCTGCCGTCGAGGCGCCGCCGCTTCTCGACACGCCGCATGTCGCACAGACGCCTCCGAGCGTCGAGACGCGGCACGCGCCCGAGATCATCTCCGACGCGCCCGACACCACGGACGCGCCCGAGATCTCCGACGCGCCCGACGCGCCGCCCGCTGCCGACCCGGCACAGGCCGCGCCGCCCGCTGCCGACCCGGCACAGGCCGCCGAGACTCCGGACACACCTGCCTCGCCAGAGACGGCAGCCAAGCGGAGGTTCCTGGGGGTTTCGAGGGGGTCACGGGACAGCGGCACGCAGTCGGACACGGCCCCAGTCGATCCGTACGCGCCCCTGGCTCGTCCGGACGGGCCTTTCGACGAGGTGGATTTCTAAAACAGCGTGTCGGGCGGGGGCGGCAGGAAGCGCTGCCCCCCACCTTGGGCCGCGGCTGGAGCGGTAGCGCCTGGTGGCCGTTATCTGCCGGCCCGGCGGCTGAAGCCGACTAGATCGGCGCGGCGACGATCATGCCCGCACCAACCGTGGCGTCGGTCACCTCGTCGATCAGCACGAAGCTCCCGGTGCGGCGGTTGCGCGCGTAGGGGTCGATCGCCATCGGCGCGCTCGTGCGCAGACTGATGCGGGCGATGTCGTTGAGCGCGAGCTCGGGCGGATTCGCCTCTCGCTCCAAGGTTTCGACATCGACGCGATCGATCAGCACATCGACGATCGCCGTCGCCGTGTGCGAGGTGTGCTTGATCGTGTAGCGCCCGCCGGGTCTCAGTGGCTCGCTGTCCAGCCAGCAGATGTCGGCGTCGAACTCGCGCGTGACGAGCGGCTGCTCGCTGATGCCGGCGATCAGTTCGCCGCGGGCGACATCGAGATCGTCCTCGAGGCGCAGCGTCAGCGAGAGTGGCGCGACGGCCTCGTCGAGCTCGCCCTCGTAGGTGTCGATCGCGGCGATCCGGGTGCGCTGGCCGGACGGCAGGACCACCACCTCTTCGCCGGCGCGCAGCGCCCCGCTCGCGAGCTGACCGGCGTAGCCGCGATACTCGCCGTCGCTGCCGCCGGTCCGCACGACCCACTGCACCGGGAAGCGTGCCGGCACGTCATAGGGGTGGTCGTAGGAGACCTCGACCTCTTCGAGGTGGCGCAGCAGCGTCGGCCCGCCGTACCAGGGCATCAGTTTGGATGTGTCCACGACGTTGTCACCGCGCAGCGCCGAGATCGGGATGTTCAGCCAGTCGGTGACGCCGATCTTTTCGAGGAACGGCGCGAAGTCATCGATGATCTCGGCGAAGCGCTCCTGCGAGTGATCGACGAGATCCATCTTGTTGACGGCCACGACGATGTGCGGGATTCCCAGCAGAGCGCTGATGAAGGCGTGGCGCTTGGACTGCTCGAGTACCCCCTTGCGGGCGTCGAGCAGGATCACCGCGAGGTCGGCGGTCGATGCGCCGGTGACCATGTTGCGCGTGTACTGCTGGTGCCCGGGGCAGTCGGCGATGATGAAGCGCCGCCGTGGGGTGGTGAAGTAGCGGTAGGCGACGTCGATCGTGATGCCCTGCTCTCGCTCCGCGCGCAGCCCGTCCACCAACAGCGCGAGATCGATCTCGTCCGAGCCGCGCCGGCGCGAGACCTCGGTGACGTGCTCGAGCTGGTCCTCAAAGACCTGCTTGGAGTCGTAGAGCAGACGGCCGATCAGCGTGCTCTTGCCGTCGTCCACCGATCCGGCGGTGGTGAAGCGCAACAGGTCGAGCGTCATGCGAAGACGCCTTCGAGTGACGTCGGCGTCGGGGAGAGCGCGGTCATGTTTAGAAGTATCCGGCT
>PMKB01000141.1:2163-4984 GCA_003157595.1 Solirubrobacterales bacterium | reverse complement strand
GCAGGCGATGGCGGCGGCCGGCGTACCCACCGCCGCCTGGACGCGCGTGACCACGGTGGCGGAGGGGCTCGCCGCGATCGAGCGCTACCCCGCCGTGCTGAAGGCCGACGGCCTGGCCGCCGGCAAGGGCGTCGTGATCGCGCCCGACGAGGCCGCGGCGCGCGCGGCGCTTCAGGCGTTCCTGGTCGAGCACCGCTTCGGCACCCAGGCGGTCGTGGTCGAGGAGCACCTCGAGGGCGAGGAGCTCTCGCTGCTCGCGCTCTGCGACGGCGAGCGGGCGATCCCGATGGCGCCCGCCCGCGACTACAAGCGGATCTTCGACGGCGACCTGGGTCCCAACACCGGCGGCATGGGCTCCTACTCGCCGGTCGGCGAGATCGATCCCCAGCGCGCCGCGGCGCTGGTCGCGGCGATTCACCAGCCGATCGTCGACCTGATGCGCGACCGCGGCACGCCGTTTCACGGCGTCCTCTACGGCGGACTGATGCTGACCGCCGACGGCGTGCGGGTGATCGAGTTCAACGTGCGTTTCGGCGATCCGGAGACCCAGGCGCTCCTGCCGCGACTGCGCTCCGATCTGCTCGAGGCGCTGCTCGCTTCCACGCGCACCGGCGGGCTCGCCGGCCACGAGCTGCAGTGGTCCCCGCAGTGGGCGGTCAGCGTCGTGCTGGCGAGCGCCGGCTACCCCGAGTCGAGCTCGAGTGGCGATGTGATCAGCGGCCTGGAGCGGCTCCCGGCCGATGTCGAGGTGACCCACGCCGGCACGGCCCGGCGTGACGGCGAGCTGGTCACCGCCGGGGGGCGCGTGCTCAACGTCACGGCGCTCGGCGCCGACGTGCAGGCCGCCCGAAATGCGGCGTATGCTGCCGCGGACATGGTCGAGTTCCGGGGACGCCAGCTGCGCCGCGACATCGCCGAGCGCGAGGGCCGGCACAACCGATGAGCGCCGAGCCGCAGCTCGCCGTCGTCGCCGAGCAGACCGGCGAGAGCCCGCCGCTGGTCGGGATCGTGATGGGCTCGGCGAGTGACATGGACACGATGCAGAGCGCGGCCAAGGAGCTCGGCGAGCGCGGCATCAGCCACGAGGTGACCGTGATGTCGGCGCACCGCCAGCCCGACCTCGTCGCCGAGTACGCCAAGCAGGCGCGCGGCCGCGGGCTGCGCGTGCTGATCGCCGGCGCCGGGCTCTCCGCGGCGCTGCCCGGCGTGCTCGCCGCCCACACAGATCTGCCGGTGATCGGCGTGCCGCTGTCGAGCCGCCTCTCGGCGGCCGGCGGGCTCGACGCGATCCTCTCGGTGATCCAGATGCCGCCCGGCGTGCCGGTCGCCGCCGTCGGCCTCGACAACGCCCGCAACGCAGCGCTGCTGGCCGCGCGGATCATCGACTCCGGCGGCAGCTGGCCGCTGTCGGTCGCCTGAGCCGCCCGGTTAACGGCCCGGTGCCGCGCCGCCGATGGCGGCGAACACCGCCTGCGTGATCCGGTAGAGGACGTGCGGGCGAAGCGGCGAGCCCTGCGCGAACCGCGGGCTCTCGAAGTCCTCAGCCGGGTCGTGCGTCATGCCGATCTTCTCCATCACGCGGCGGGACTTCAGGTTGCCGACGGAGCTGAAGGAGACGATCTGCTCGAGGCCCAGCGTGCCGAAGCCAAACGCCAGCGCCGCGCGCGCCGCCTCGGGCGCATAACCGCGCCCCCAATGCGCTGCCGCCAGACGCCACCCAACCTCCACGGCGGGGTGGCCGAGCGTGGCGTCGGCAGGGTTCAGGCCGACGAAGCCGACGAACGCCTCGACGTCCGGGACCTCGACCGCCCACAGCCCCCAGCCCTGCTCGAGCAGGCGCTGCCCGATCACGGCGGCCATCGCGTCGGACTCGCGCCGCGAGAGGGTCGCCGGGAACCACTCCATCACGCGTGCGTCGGCGTTCATTGCGGCGAAGGCCGGCCGGTCGCCGGGCCGCCACGCGCGCAGCACGAGGCGCTCCGTCGTGATCGCTGCGGCGTCCGCGGCCATCGCGTCATGCTCCCACGGCGCCGGGCCGCAGGCCGGCCAGGCCAGTCAAGTCGCACCGCCCGGCACAGCGCGATAATTGAGCCGTGATCGCGCGCTACACCCGCCCGGAGATCGGCGCCCTGTGGACCGATGGCGCGCGGATGGAGTTCTGGCGCATCGTAGAGGTCGCCGCCGCCGAGGAGATGGACGGCCCGACCGCCGCCGACCTCGAAGCGATCGCGGCCGCCAGCTTCACCGTTGAGGCGGTCGCCGAGCGCGAAAAGGTGACCGACCACGACGTCGCCGCGTTCGTCGATGTGCTCTCGGCCTCCGCCGGTCCTGGCGGCCGTTGGATCCACTACGGCCTGACGTCCTCGGATGTGCTGGACACCGCGCTCGCGCTGCAGCTGCGCGCGGTCGGCGAGATCGTGCTCGGCGGCGCCCGCGAGCTGGTCGCCGCGCTCGCGGCCGCGGCCCGCGAGCACGAGGGAACGCTCTGCGTCGGGCGCACCCACGGCGTGCACGCCGAGCCGACGACGTTTGGCATCAAGCTGGCGGGCTTCGCGTTCGAGGCCCACCGCAACGCGCAGCGGCTCGCCCGCGCCTTCGACGGCGTCACCGTCGGCAAGCTCTCCGGCGCGGTCGGCAGCTATTCGGCGACCTCGCCGCAGTACGAGGAGCGGGTGCTCGCACGGCTCGGTCTGGCGCGCGAGGACATCTCCACACAGGTCGTCGCGCGCGACCGCCACGCCGCCCTGCTCAGCGCGGTCGCGCTCGCGGGCGCCGGGCTCGAGCGCCTCGCGACCGAGATCCGCCACCTCCAGCGCACCGA
>PMKB01000141.1:0-2141 GCA_003157595.1 Solirubrobacterales bacterium | reverse complement strand
CTGTGGCACGAGCGCGACATCTCCCACTCCGGCGCCGAGCGGGTGATCCTGCCGGACTCGACGATCCTGCTCGACTACATGCAGCATCTCGCGATCCGCGTCGTGCGCGGCCTAGTCGTCGATCCGCAGCGGATGCGCGAGAACCTCGAACTGACGCACGGCGCGCTGTTCTCCCAGCACGTCCTGCTCGCCCTCGTCGCGAGCGGCCTCGAGCGCGACGAGGCCTACCGGATCGCCCAGGAGCACGCGCAGAACGCTTGGGCGACGCGCACGCCGCTGCGCGAGCTGCTCGCCGGCGATCCGCGCACGAGCGGCCTGGACCTCGACGCGATCTTCGACTACGCGATGCTGACGCGGCACGCCGGCGAGTTGGTCTCACGGCTTGACGCGATCACCTGAGCGGCCGCGAGCGAATGGCTAAACGCTGAGCACCCGCAGCGGCGCGTGCATGCGCGCCATCTGGTCATAGTCCTCGTCCTGCGTGACGACCGCGAGGCCGTGTTCGATCGCGGTCGCCGCGATCAGGGAGTCAGTCAGTTTGATTGTGCGGCGTCGCCAGCTTTCGCCGGGATCGCCTCCTAAGCCACGCCCGCCATATCCGCCCACGGTGCGATGCCGAGACACCCGCGAGCGAGACCTATCGCCCCCGGCGGGGCCCTATCCGCCCAGCAGGATCTCCCACTCCTGCACTCCGGTCACCTCCAGCAGCCCCATCTTGGTCCACGGATCACCGGCGAGGCGCGCCCGCACGGCCTGCTCGTCGGGCGCGTCGATGATCAACAGCGTGCTCGCCTCGAGCGGACCCCCCAGCACGATGAAGCCCTCCGCCACCAGCGCGTTCATGAACGACGCGTGCTCGGCGAAGGCGTCCTGCTCGTCAAGGTCGCGCGAGTGATCCCACGCGGCGCCACGGCTGCGGGTGACTGCGAGGTAGCGCACCGGCTGACATTAGACGAGCACGGCAGCGTGTTCGCGCGGTCACGGACTACAACTCGGGCTTCGCCTACGAGGTCGACCGGTAGCGCGCGCTGCACAACGAGCTCCCCGAAGGTGCGTAACGCTTGGGCGAGTGTGACGAGGAGATCGCCGGAGGAGATCAGGCGAGGGCGAACTGGAGATCAGCTGTCGCGATGCGCTCCGGGCGAGCGTCAAGACTCCTACATCAATACGGTCCCGCTGTGGCCACCAATGAGAAGCCCGCGGTTCAGGTCCCATCAGACCAGCCGCCGTCCTATCAGCTCGAACTTGAGGACATCGTCGTCGGCAGCGGCGAGCAGGCAGTCAGCGGTCGCGTCGTGGAGGTCCACTACGTCGGTGTCTCGTGGCGGACGGGAAAGCAGTTCGACGCGTCCTGGGACCGCGGCGACACGTTCAAGTTCAAACTCGGCAAGGGGCAGGTCATCGCAGGCTGGGACCAGGGCGTGACCGGAATGAAGGTCGGCGGACGACGACGAATCACGATCCCGCCGATGCTGGCCTACGGCAAGCGCGGCGCCGGCGGCGTCATCGGTCCCGACGAGACGCTCGTGTTCGTCGTCGACCTAATCGCGCTGCGCTGAGTGGGAAAACTGCTCCGCGACTCCAGCTAGGGGTTCGTGGGCTAATGCGCGAGCGCTCGTGTGCCCTTACCGCCGCCGCCCAAGACGTCTCCTTCTGCGTGTAAAAGGAGGAGCGAGGGAGCGGCACCGGCAGACTTTTGCTGGTCGTCCCGTGCGCAAGCGAGCTATGCGTGGGTGAAGAGACTCGCTCTGCCAGGATGGCTTTTGCGTAAAGCGCGCTGATCTGCGGCTGCGGCGGTAGGCGGTGCGGGTTAGGCTCGTCTGGTACCGCTGGCGAAGCCGACGTCCGTCGGCGACGGTTCTGAGCGGGCCGGGACCGAGGGTTGGGGCTCGTGTTCTACAAGCAGGCCGCTCGACGGGCTGAGCAGTGTTGGCGCTCGCGGCGATCTGGCAGAGCCGGAACAGGGCTGAGAGCGCGGCCGCGGGCGTGCCGCTCCTCAATTCTCTCGCCGTGGAGGCCGATGAAGGGGATGTAGACGTGTGGTTTCCAGGATGTTGTTTTGGTCGACTTGCGATCTGATCTGGCTTCGAGCTTCTCCTCGCGAGAGGAGATTGAGCGCTTGTGCATGCGCAGCCTGCTCG
>PMKB01000251.1 GCA_003157595.1 Solirubrobacterales bacterium | reverse complement strand
CCCGCCCGCGGCTGCTGGCGCGGCGCCCGCCGCGCGCGCGCGTCACGCCGAGGCGGCTCCGCTTCGCCTGCCGCCCGCGCCACGCCGCGTCTCGGGTCCGAGCCGCCATCCGCGTGCAGTTGCGGCGCGGCCGGCGGCCAGCCCGAGCCTGGTCGTGGCGCTGATCGACCATCCGTGGCTCGAGCGCCTGGTGCGCGGTCGCGCCTGGATCGCAATCGTCGCGACCGCGCTGCTCGGGATCGTCGCGATGCAGGTGGCGCTCCTGCGGCTCGGCGCGCAGATCGGCAGCGAGACCACCGCCGTGAACGCGCTGACGGCGCAGAACGAGACCACGCGGACCGAGAACGCAGTGTTGGAGGCGAGTCACCGGCTGAGCGCCACGGCACATGACCTCGGCATGGTCTACCCGGCGCCCGGCGCGGTGAGCTACCTCGCGGTCAACACGGGCGACGCGGCGCGAGCGGTGCACGAGATGACGGCACCATCGAGCGTCGCGCTCGCCGCTGCGGCGTCCGACGCCCACTTCCTGGCCACCACGGCGTCGAAGCCGCCGCCGACACCGGCGGGCACGCCCGCCGGTACGCCCGCCACGACGCCGCCGGCGACTGGCACGCCGTCAACGACGACCGCCACGACGGCGACGCCGGGTGCGCCAACCACGGGTGCGACGACCACGGTCACCGCCACGACCCCCGCCGGCACGACTTCGCTCGCCGCCACCGGCACGGCCGCGGCGGGCGCCGGCACCACGACCGCCACGACGCCGGCGACGACCGCCACGGGCATCACGGCCACGACGACGCCCGTCGGCACCACGACGACACCCGTGTCCGGCACCCCCGCCTCGACGACCGGCGGCGCCGCGACGGCACCGGTGACGACGGCGGCCGGCGGCACGACGCCGGGGCCGTAGTGGGCCGTCGCGTTCGCCATCCCGAGAAGGCCCACTAGCGATGGCGATCAGTCAGCGCCGGATCGGCTGGCTGCTCGCCATCTTCGCGCTGCTCCTGGCGGTCGCCGCGGTACGCGCGCTGCAGCTCGCGACGCTGAACTCGGGCCAGCTCTCGAGCGTGGCCAACCTCGAGCACGTCACGAGCGTCACGACGCCGGCGCCGCGCGGCTCGATCGTCGACAGCAACGGCGACCTGCTCGCCGTGACCCAGGCCGCCGACGACATCACGGCGACGCCGAAGCTGGTGCGCGATCCCGCGGCCGCCGCGCTCGCCCTCTCACCGCTGCTGCACGTGCCCGTCGCGACGCTCGAAGCCGACATCACCAATCCGGTTGCTCCCGACTGGGCGCGACTCGCGCTGGCGGTGCCCGCAGCCACCGCGGCGCGCGTGAAGAAGCTCGGGATCGCCGGGATCGCGCTGACCCCCGATCCGCGCACCGTCTACCCCAACGACTACCTCGCGGCCCAGGTGCTGGGCGGCGTGGGGACCGACGGTACCGGCCTCTCCGGCATCGAGCTCGAGTACAACCGGCAGCTGACGGGCATTCCCGGCCACCAAACCGTGGTCTCCGACGGCCAGGGGCAGCCGATCGGGGTCAGCGGCCCGACGGCGGTCGCCGGCAAGACGGTCAAGCTCACGCTGAACGCGGCGCTGCAGCAGTACACCGACTCGGTCGTCTCACAGACCGGCGAGGCCTTCAGGGCGCAGCACGCGACGGCGATCGTGCTCGACCCCCGGACCGGCGCGATCCTCGCGATGTCCAACTGGCCGCGGGTCAACGCGAACGACGCCGGCAAGGTCGGCGTCGCGGAGAACTACGCGGTCGGCCTGGACTATGAGCCCGGCTCGACCTTCAAGATCGTGGCGATCGGCGGCGCGCTGTCGGAGGGCCTGATCTCGCCGAACACGCCGTTCAAGATCCCGCCCTGCATCCAGGTTGCCAACTACTGCATCGCCGACTCCGAGGTCCATCCCACCGAGATCCTGACCACGCGCCAGATCCTCGCGGAGTCCAGCAACGTCGGCGCGATCAAGATCGGTGAGCTGCTGGGCGACAACGCCATGTACTCCTGGATGCGCCGCTACGGCTTCGGCTCCCCGACCGGCGTCGATCTGCCCAACGACGAGCCCGGGAAGGTTCTGCCGGTGCCGCTGTGGTCAGGCTCATCGATCGGCAACATGCCGATCGGCCAGGGCGTGGACGTCACGCCGCTGCAGGTGGCCGCGGCCTACGCGGCGATCGCCAACGGCGGCCTGCTGCGCCCGGCGCACATCGTCTCGAGCGTCGGCGGCGTGCCGGTGCGCCTGCCCGCGGCGAAGCGGATCCTCACTCCGACGGTCGCCGCGGAGCTGCGCGGCATGCTCGAGGGCGTGACCCGCGCCGGCGGCACGGCGGCGGAGATCCAGATCCCCGGATACAAGCTGGCCGGCAAGACCGGCACCGCCAACAAGGTCGTCAACGGGACCTACTCGCACACCGACTACTACGCCTCGTTCGTCGGGTTCGCGCCGGCGCAGAACCCGCAGATCGAGGCGATCGTGATGGTCGACTCGCCGCAGACCGGCGAGATCTATGGCACCGAGGTCGCCGCCCCGGCGTGGCAGAAGATCATGAACTTCGCTCTGCCGTACCTGAAGATCGCGCCCGGCTGAGTCTCCTGCACCGCCGGCCGTGCGCTGGGTGCCCGACTCTCGCGTCATAGACTCCGCCCGGATGTTGCTCTCGCAGCTGAGCGCCGGTGCGGCGCCGATCGAGATCACCTCGCTCGCCTATGACAGCCGGTCGGTGACGCCGGGAGCGCTGTTCTTCTGCGTCAGCGGCCGCAGCAGCGACGGCCACGAGCACGCCGCCGCCGCCCTTTCGCGCGGCGCCGTCGCGCTCGTCGTCGAGCGCCCGCTGGCGCTCGGCGTGCCCGAGATCGAGGTCGCCTCGGCGCGCGCCGCGATGGCCGAGATAGCGATCCGCTTCTATGGCGATCCCAGCGCGTCGCTGCGGGTCGTCGGCGTGACCGGGACCAACGGCAAGACGACCAGCGTGTTCCTGCTGGCCGGGTTGCTGGCGGCCGGCGGCGAGCAGTGCGCGCTGCTCGGGACGGTCAAGTCGGTGATCGGGGGACGCGAGGGCCCGGTCATCCACACCACTCCGGAGGCGATCGACCTGCAGGCGAGCTTCCGCGCGATGCTCGACGGCGCCGATCGCGCCTGCGCGATGGAGGTCTCCTCGCACGCGCTCGCCCAGCATCGCGTCGAGGGCACCCACTTCGCGGCGGCGCTGTTCACCAACCTGACCCAGGATCACCTCGACTTCCACGCCACGATGGAGGACTACTTCGCGGCCAAGCGGCGGCTGTTCGCCAGCCATCCGAAGCTGCGCGTGATCAACGTCGACGACCCCTACGGCCGCCGGCTCGCGGCGGAGCACCCCGATGCCGTGACCTTCGCGCTCTCGGCGCCCGCGGACTACGGTGCGCGCGAGCCGAGCTTCGGCGTCGCCGGCGCGCGCTTCGTCGCGAGCACACCGGAGGGGGAGCTCGAGTGCAGCAGCCGCCTGCCCGGGCGCTTCAACGTGGCCAACGTGCTCGGCGCACTCGCGACCGCGCACTCGATGGGCGTCTCGCTCGATCGGATCGCCGCCGCGCTGCCGGACATCGCGCCGGCGCCGGGGCGCTTTCAGGCGCTCGACGAGGGTCAGCCGTTCACCGTGCTGATCGACTACGCCCACACGCCCGACTCGCTCGAGAACGTGTTGCGCGCCGCGCGCTCGCTGACCGAGCGGCGCCTGCTGTCGGTGTTCGGCTGCGGCGGCGACCGCGACCGTGGCAAGCGGCCGCAGATGGGGCGGATCTCCTCCGAGCTGGCCGAACTGACGATCGTGACCTCCGACAACCCGCGCTCGGAGCAGCCGGAGGCGATCGTCTCAGAGATCCTCGCGGGCGTGGCGCCAGACGGCGCCGCCGTTGAGGCGATCGTCGACCGCCGGGCGGCGATCGCGCGGGCGATCTGTCTGGCGGCGCCGGGTGATGTGGTGGTGATCGCGGGCAAGGGGCACGAGCAGGGACAGGAGTTCGCGGACGGCCACAGGCTGCCCTTCGACGACGCGCAGGTGGCCCGGCGCGAGCTTCAGGCGCTCGCGTGAAGGGCTGGACGCCACAGCGCGTCGCTGCGTCCGCCGGGGCGGCGGTGGTGGGGGGCGCAGGCGAGGACGGCGGCGGTCCCGCACGGGTCATCGTCGACTCCAGGGTGGCGGGGCCCGGGGACCTGTTCGTCGCGCTGCCCGGCGAGCGCACCGACGGCGGGCTTTTCGCGGCGCAGGCGCTTGCCGCCGGAGCGTGGGGCGTGCTCGCGGCGAGCGAGCACCTCGAGCGGATGCGCGAGCCGGGCGCCGGTGTGCTGCTGGCCTGCGCGGATCCGCTTGCGGCGCTCGGGCGGCTGGCACGGGAGTGGCGGCGCGAGCTGGGAGCGAGGGTCGTCGCCATCACCGGCTCGACCGGCAAGACCTCGACGAAGGACATCCTTGCCGTGCTGCTCGCGCCCGCCTTCTCGACGGTCGCGAGCCCGCTCAACCACAACACCGAGATCGGGCTGCCACTGGCGATCCTCGGCGCGCCGGCCGGCACGCAGGCGCTGGTGCTCGAGCTGGCGATGCGCGGCGCCGGCCAGATCGCCGAGCTGGCCGCGATCTGCGAGCCCGACGTCGGCGTCGTCGTCAACGTCGGACCCGCCCACCTCGAGCTGCTCGGGTCTCTCGAGTCGATCGCCGCGGCCAAGGGCGAGCTGATCGCCGGCCTGCACAGCGGCGCGAGCGCCGTCGTGCCCGCCGGCGAGCCGCTGCTGGAGCCGTTCCTGCGCGAGGACCTCGAGGTCGTGCGCTTCGGCGAGGGCGGCGAGGTCGCGGTGCTCGAAGCGGGTGAGGGCGGTGTGCTCGTCATGCTCGGCGAGCGGCGAGTGACGCTCGAGCCGGGCTTTCGCTCGGCGCACCTGTTGATCGACCTCTGTGCGGCGCTCGCCGCCGCCAGGGCGCTCGGCGTCGTCGTCGAGGACGGCGCGCTCGCCGTCGAATTCTCCGGTCTGCGTGGGGAGCGGCTGTCGCTGCCCGGCGAGGTGGTCGTCATCAACGACTGCTACAACGCCAACCCGATGTCGATGCGCGCCGCGCTGGACGAGCTTGCCAGGACCGCCGCCGGCCGGCGCGTGGCGGTGCTCGGCGACATGCTCGAGCTGGGAGCGCGCGAGGAGCGCCGCTACCACCGCGAGCTGGGCGAGCAGGCGCAGGCGGCGGGCGTCGAGCTGCTGGTCACCGTCGGCGAACGCGCGGCCTGGGCCGGCGATAGCTTCGGCGGCGGCGAGCACGTTCACGCGCCCGATGCGCAGGGTGCAGCAGCGCTGCTGCGCGTGCGCCTGGCGCCCGGCGACACGGTGCTGGTCAAGGGTTCGCGCGGCGTCGCGCTCGAGCGCGTCGCGCAAGCGCTGGCGGGGCGCTGATGCAACACGGTGCGCTGATGGCGCAGGTTCTGATCGGCGGCACAGCCGCGCTCTTGATCTGCATCTTCCTCTCGCCGAAGTTCATCGAGTTCCTGCGCCTGCGCGAGTTCGGCCAGCACGTGCGCGACGACGGCCCGCAGGGCCATCTCGGGAAGGCCGGCACGCCGACGGTGGGCGGGGTGATCATGTTCATCGCGATCGCGGCGCCGTTCGCGATCCTCTCCAACTGGAACGACTGGCACGCAATCGGCGTCTTCGGCGCGGCGATCGCCTGCGCCCTGCTCGGCTTCGTCGACGACTACATGAAGATCGTCAAGCGCCGCTCGCTGGGGCTGCGTGCGCGCACCAAGCTGGTGCTGCTGGCCGCGATCTCGGTCGGCCTGTGGCTGATCGCGCGCAAGGCCCACGTCCAGCCCGAGCTGCGCCTGCGCGTCGTCGACTACACGGTCGACCTGGGCGACTTCTACCCCCTCCTGATCTACTTCGTCGTCGCCGGCACGACCAGCGGCGTGAATCTGACCGACGGCCTCGACGG
>PMKB01000034.1 GCA_003157595.1 Solirubrobacterales bacterium | reverse complement strand
CTGCAGCGTCCCGAGCCCCGAGCAGGGGGCGTCCAGCAGCACGCGCGCGAAGCGCTCGCCCGCTCGTCGCGGCGCCGTCGCGTCGCCGATCTCGACGCTCACGCGCTCGGCGCCCATCCGCGCGGCCGTGCGCTCCAGGGCCCGCGCGCGGCCGGCGTGACGCTCGACGGCNNTTCTGCGCGATGTACGTCGTCTTGCCGCCCGGGGCGGCGCACAGGTCGAGCACGCGTTCGCCCGGCTGCGCGCCGACGCAATGCGCAACCGTCATCGACGCCCGCGATTGCGGCATCAGCGCGCCCTCGCGCCACAGCGCAGAGCCGTGGGCATCGAAGGAGCCCGTCACGATCACGGCCTCGGGCGGCTCGCCCACGGCGCTCGCCACCACGCCGACCGCTGCCAGCGCCGCGACCAGGCCCGGGGCGTCGGTTCGCAACGTGTTGGCGCGCAGCGCAGTCTCGGCCGGCTCGTTTGCGCGTGCGAGCAGCGCGCGGGTCTCCTCGGCGCCGAGCGCATCCCACCAGCGCTGCACGATCCACAGCGGCATCGAGTGGCGGATCGAGGCCGCCTGCGGGTCCGCGTCGTCGAGACCGCCAAGCAGCGAGGAGCCCTCGCGGGCGAGGCGGCGCAGCACGGCGTTCACCAGCGCATGTCCGTGCGAGCTCTTCGCCAGCTCGACGGCGTCGTTCACCACCGCGTGCGCAGCGCTGTCCGCGAAGCACAGCTCGTAGCAGCCCAGCCGCAGCGCGGCGAGCAGCGGCGCGTCGATCTTCGCCGGCGGGCGACCGGAGCACTGCTCGATCAGATAATCGAGCGTCAGCGCACGCTGCACGGCGCCATAGGCGAGGCGCATCGCGAGCGCGCGGTCGCGTCCCTGCAACCCAACGGCGGCGCGGTGGAACGCCCGATCTGTGAACGCCCCCTGCTCGAAGGTCCGCCGCAGCACCAGATAGGCGGCGGCACGCGCCTCAGACGCCATGGCCGCGCCGCTCAGGGCACATGTCAGGACAACGGCGGGCGCAGCACATTCCCGCGCGCCTCAGAGCGCATGTCCGCGCAGGTACGCGGCGGCGTCCATGACGCGCTTGCCCGGTGGCTGGACGCGCAGCAGCTCGAGCGCCCCCGGCGTGGCGCCGTAGTACAGGCGCCCGTCCTGCGCGACGAGTGCTCCGGCGCCCGCCGGGCTGCTCGCCAGGCGGGCCTCCAGCACACCCAGGCCGTTGGGCAGGCGCGCGCCGACATGCGGGTGCAGCGCGCGCACCCGCCGCTCGAGCTCCGCCGCCGGGCGCGACGGATCGAGCTCACGGTCGGCCGTCGTCAGCTTCTCGGCGTAGGTGACGCCGGCGAGGTCCTGGCCGAGGTAGCTGCGGGGGCCCTCGAGTGCCTCGGCGACGAGCGCCCCGGCGAGGTCCGCCAGGCGCGCGCTGAGCCTGCCGAAGTCATCGTCGGGCTCGATCGTGACGGCCGCCACGCGGCATACCGGGCCCGCGTCGAGCTCTTCGACCAGCCGCATCAGCGAGACGCCAGTCTGCGCGTCGCCCGCCATGATCGCCCGCTCGATCGGCGCCGCGCCGCGCCAGCGCGGCAAGAGCGACGGATGAATGTTGACGATCTCGTAGCGCGACAGCAGCGGCTCGCGCACCATCCCACCGTAGGCGCATAGAACGATCGCCTCGGGCGCTGCGGCGGCGATCTGCTCTGCCGCGTCGGCAAGCCGCGCCGGCTCGAGCACCTCCAACCCGAGCTCCCGCGCGCCGGCCGCGAGCGGTGTCGGCGCAACGTGGCGGCCCCGGCCCTTCGCCGCCGGTGCGCGCGTCACGACCAGATCGGGCCGCAGGCGCGGAGCAGCGGCGGCCAGCACTCGGAGCGAGAACTCCGAACTGCCGATGTAGACGATTTTCACGCCTCGAGCTGGCGATCGCGCCACGCGCGGATCGCCTCGCGACGCTGCGCCTTGCTCGCGCGGTCCAGCATCAGAACGCCGTCGAGGTGGTCGATCTCGTGCGCCAGCACCCGCGCCTCCAGGCCGGACGCCTCGACCGTCACCCCCGCGCCGTGCTCATCGGCACCGGCGACGCGCAGATGAAGCGCGCGTTCGACGTCAACGCGAATGCCGGGGATGCTCAGGCAGCCCTCCTCCATCGTCTCGGTTTCCTCGCTGTGCCATTCGATCCGCGGGTTCACCAGCGCGGCTGTCGGGCTCTCCGCCTCGACGCGGTAGACGAGCATGCGGGCCAGCATGCCGACCTGGGTGGCGGCAAGCCCGACGCCCAGCGCGCCGTCCATCACACCGCGCATCCAGTCGATGTCCTCGCGCAGCCGCGCGTCGAACGCCGGCACCTCGAGCGCCCGTGTTCGCAGCACGGGGTCGCCCAGCTTGCGGATCTTCGCGAGCGCAGCCTCGCGCCGGTCACGCTCCTGCGCGGACTCGCCATCGAGCTCCTGGTCCTCTTCGAGCAGCTCTTCAGCCATGACTCCAGTCTACGGCGCGGGCGCCCGCCGCTACTGCGGATCGACGTCGACGCTGACCGAGGCGTCGCGGTGAAGCGGTGCCGCCACGGCCTCGCCGACGGCCGCGACGGCGCCGGCGCGGTCCGCGGCCTTGATCACGATCTGGGCCCGCTCGCGGCCGCGCAACCGAAACAGCGGCGCCGGCCCGAGCAGCTGGGCGTCGCCGAGCGTCAGGCGCGAGCGCAGCTCGCGCGCCGCTTCCAGCGCGATCCCTTCGCCGCCGCTCGAGCAGACGATCCGAATCAGCTCGCCGTAGGGCGGGTAGCGCAGCGCCTGGCGGCGGCTCAGCTCCCCCGCGAGAAACCCTTCGCTGTCGTGCTGCGCGGCCGCGACGATGGCGCGGGCCCTCGGCGCCATCGTCTGCACGAGCACGCGCCCGGCTGTCCCGCCCCGGCCCGCCCTGCCGGCGAGCTGGGCGACCAGCGCGAAGGTGCGCTCCTCGGAGCGGAAATCGGGAAAGCGCAGCGTGGCGTCCGCGTCGAGCACGACACCGAGGGCGACGCCGTCGAAGTCGTGCCCCTTTGCGACCATCTGCGTGCCGACGAGCACGCCGGCGTCGGCGCGCTCGAAGGCAGCCAGCACCGCCGCGGCGCGTCCCTTTGCGCCCGCCACGTCGGCGTCCAGGCGGAAGATCGGGTATTCGCCGCCGCCGAGCGCAGCGAGCAGTTCGTGCTCGAGGCGCTCGGTGCCGAAGCCGTGGCGGGCCACGCTGGTCGAAGCGCAGGCGTCGCAGCGCGCCGGCGCCACCTCGCGATGCCCACAGTGATGGCAGCTGATGACGCCCTCGGCACGGTGCAGCACGAGGGCGACGTCGCATTCCGGGCAGCCCCACACCTTGCCGCACGAGCGGCAGGAGAGGAAGTTGGACCAGCCGCGGCGGTTGAGCAGCACGATCGCCTTGCCCTTGGCGCGGCGCAGATCGCCGAGCGCGGCCGCGGTCGTGTCGTGCAGCGCTCCGGGCACGCCACACATGTCGAGCACCTCGACCGCCGGCAGCGCGCCACCGTCGACACGGGCCGGCAGCGCGAGCCGCCGCAGCCGCGCGTAGCTCTCCGGACGCGGCGTGGCGCTCCCGGCGAGCAACACCGCCGCCGCCTGCTGCGCCCTCCGGGCGGCGACGTGGCGCGCGTCGTAGCGCGGGTCGCCCTCGTGCTTGTAGGAGGCGTCGTGCTCCTCATCGATGACGATCAGCCCGAGCTTCTCGATCGGCGCGAACACCGCCGAGCGCGGACCGACGCAGATCCGCGCCTCCCCGCGACGCAGCCGCATCCACTCGTCGTAGCGCTCGCCCGCCCCGAGACGCGAATGGGCCACGGCGACGGTCTCGCCGAAACGCTCGACGAACCTTCCCACGGTCTGGGGTGTGAGCCCGATCTCCGGGACCAGCACGATCACGCCCCGGCCCTGCGCGAGCGTCGCCTCGGCCGCGCGCAGGTAGACCTCGGTCTTGCCCGAGCCGGTCACGCCGTGCAGCA
>PMKB01000310.1 GCA_003157595.1 Solirubrobacterales bacterium | reverse complement strand
GCCAGCCGTGGCTGAGGACCAGCGACAGAACGGGTCCCGCTGGCGCGGTCGCTCGGACGTGCACGAAGTGAACCCCGAGGCCGCCGAGTCGGACGCGGAAACGCGGAAGACGGCCGAGCGCCATCTCCTGCGCTGGCCAGTCAAACCCGCCTGCCCAGTAGGCGACGAGCTCGCGCNNGCGCGCAGCCGCGCGCGAAGGTCCGCGAGCGCCGCTTCCGGGGTGTGCGGGGTGAACAGCTCCGGGCGGGACGGCGCGTCCAGCATCGCACGCATCCTACGGCCCGCGCCGCGCCCGCATTCACCCAGAGCCGGGCTTCCGGGGTTGGGTCCGTGCGTGTGTTGCGGCCACGGCCCAGTGTCTTGTGCAAACCCTCGGCTCTAGAGGAGCCATCGCCGGGGCTGGAGCGCGTCGCGACCGCGCATCCCGCTCAGCCGCCGGACCAAGCCCGCCTCAACGAGTCGAGCAAAGAAGGTCCGCCGAACGGTCCGACCGACAAACGATAGCTACTAAAGCTCCTGTGAATACAGGGCTTTGTGCCAAGCCGNNACCGGGGACCCCTTCATTACGAGTTCTGATCGGCGGGTTCGGAGGCGTTCGGAAGGGTTCGGAACGCCCTGGGATTCGGGCGTTCTAGGTCGCGTGACGTTCGGGGAGGTTCGGGTGCGGTGTTGACCCCAGCGTTGACCCTCGCGAATCGCAGCGAGCGAACCGTCAATGAAGTCCGGAGCGTCGATCAGCTCGGCGTGGATGTACGTCCTGAGCGCGAGCACGCCACCATCCGCGTGACCCAGTTGCGACGCGATCTGCGACGCAGTGAGGCCATGATCCGCCATCAGGCTCGCGAGGCCGTGCCGCAAGGTGTGCGGGGTAGCCCAGGCGACGCCAGCTTTCTTCGCAGCGGGGTTGAAGATGCGCTGGCGATAGTTGTGGACGTCGATTGGCTCCCGGAACCTGTTGGGGAACATCGGATCGGCGTCTTCGGCGAATGTCGCGTCGGATCGGCGCCGGAGGAGGCGGTGGCCGGTCTCTGGCGACAGCGGAATCACGCGCCGCCCAGAGGGGGTCTTAGACTTCGGCACCGTCAACACAGGCCGCCCATCGACGCTCTGGCCGAGATCGGTCCACCTCGCCGCGAGCGCCTCGCCGATCCGCAGTCCGGTTGCGGCCAGGACGTAGGCGAGATCGGCGTGCTCGGGAGGCATCTGTGCAAGGAGCGCGCGAGTCTGGTCAGGGGTCAACCGCGTCTTCCTCGCCGTCGTCCTCGACACGATCACTCGCACGTTGGATGCCGGGTTCGAGCGAATGAGGTCATCCTCGTAGGCCGTAGCGAGAAGCGCGCGGACGGGCGCGTAGTAGCGGCGAACCGTGGACGGCGCAAGCTGCTTGGCGGCAAGCGACGCGATGAAGTCGCGAAGCATCGGGGCGTCGATCTCGTCCATGCGAGTTGCCCCGAAGTACGGGATGGCGATGCGCGCGATCGCGTCCGCATAGCTGTCGCGCGTGACGCTCCCTACGCCGCCCGACGTGCGGCCGGAGTCCGACTCGATCCATCGCTCGCCATAGCGCCTGAACGGCTCTCGGGACGTTGGCTGAGTGTCCCCCGCGACCACCTGGCCCTTGAAGCGGACCGCTTCAGAGAGCGTGCGGAAGCTGCGAGACCGCTGCCGCCCCTTGTGCCGGAACGAGTATTGCCGTGGACGCGCGCGCTGCCTGTGCAACAATCTCGCCGTGCGGCTCGCTGCTATTTTCCCGGCCCGCTTGAAGCGGACCCCGCTCTACCGGTTTACTAGCCTGGTCTATCACCTAGGCCCGCGGGGTAGCCTGTCTGTCCTCCGATACAAATGTCTGTACGTCTGGACTGTAATCCGGGCAGGGAGTAGCAAAACCATCCTGTTTTACCCAGAGGTACCACACCAATCGCACGTCCTATATAAGATCGCGCATATTCTAGGCTGCAAGGTTACGCAGAGCCTCGGGTCTAGCCCAACCTTAGTCATTCATTATCAAGACACCACAAAGAGAGTAGAGAGTGAGGAACTTGTGCAGCTGGGCCGGCGTTACACCGTCGTGAACGGCGGCTCGTACGACATAAGCAAAGAGCGCGTCGAAAGCGTTTTTAGCGATGTCTTTGGCCGTAGTACCTTCGTTGACCCACAGAAGTTTTGCGGGCCATGTGTAATGAAGTCGAGTGCCAACGGCAAGCACGATGGAAACATCGTGCAGTGTCCCGTGAGCGCCGAAAAGGGCTACATTTACCAGAGACTGATCAATAATGAGGTGGTAGGAGACGGCGTGCTTGACATCAGGGTGCCCGTTATCGGAGCATCGGTTCCCTTCATATATCTAAAATATCGACCCGTTAGCACGCGGTTCAGCAACACAAACACCCGAGTTGACATCGCCAATACGGCGGATGTGCTGAGTCCGTCGGAATGCGACAAAATTCTGGCGTTCAGTCGTTTGTCGGGCCTCGATTATGGGGAAATCGACATAGTACGCGATACCGGAGATGGCCTTCTTTACATCTTAGATGTAAACAACACGCCGAGCGGTCCGCCGAATCACCTGGGCCAGAGCGACCACCGGATGGCTTTAGCTATGCTGAGCAAAGGGTTTCAGGACGAGTTCTTGAGGGAAGGGCCGAACGTCGCTCCTCGCTAGGACTCTTCCCGGACAAGGCATCCGGAGCGGCGCGAGCTAAGCGAATAAGGCGGATCGCCTTCTCCCGATGGCGGCTCCAACGCCGACCAGCGTGTCGCGCCTCGCGCGATGCGTCGGCGCCAAGCCGTAGGGCCAGAGCATCGCCCAGAATGACCGAAGCAGCCCCCGCAAGAGAGCTAAGAAGCTCCGCCTCCTCACGCTCAGCCGATTCGTGTCACTACCAACTGCGGAACTCGGGGCACTCGTCTACGCACTGCGCCCATCAGCCGAAATCCGAAATCCGAAATCGCTGATTTCCTGGGCTTTTCCAAGCCGACGCCCGGACTCGAACCGGGGACCCCTTCATTACGAGTGAAGTGCTCTACCAGCTGAGCTACGTCGGCGAGTCGGTCGCTGATCGTATCGGGCCTTCGTCGCTGTCGCGGCCCGCGGTCGGGGCGGGCCTTCCCGCGCGCGGGCCGCGTGCGCCGTCACTGCTCGACCTGCCACCACGGGACCGCCAGCCGCTCGACGATCCCGACGGCTGCGAACAGCGCAACGCCGATCAGCGCCAGCACGAAGACCGTGGCGAAGACGTCTGCGGTGGCCGCCTGGTTGCCGTAGTCGAGGATCAGCACGCCCAGGCCGCTCGTCGACCCGACCCATTCGGCGAACACAGCCGCGATCACGGCGAATGCGGCCGACACGCGCAGCCCCGAAAAGACGTAGGGCAGCGCGTTGGGGAGGCGGGCGATGCGAAAGACGTCCAAGCGGCCGGCGCCGAGTGTCCGCAGTAAGCCGACCAGCTCGGAATCGGTCGCGCGCAGGCCGTCGATCGTGTTGACGGCGATCGGGAAGAAGGTGACCAGCGCGATGACGATCAGCTTGGGCCGGATGTCGAAGCCGGTCCACAACACGACGACGGGGGCGATCGCCGGGATCGGGATCATCTGGGAGACGACGAGCCACGGGTAGATCGCGCGCTCGATCAGGCGCGAGCTCGAAACGGCCGTCGCGAGCGCGATGCCGACGACGATCGCGACACCGTAGCCGAGCAGGATCTCCGACAGCGTCGTCCAAGCGCTCGACAACAGCAGGCTGCGGTCACGCACGAGCGCATCGGCCACCTCGAGCGGCGAGGGGAAGGTTCCCTCGCGCACGCCGGACAGTGCCACGTAGCTCTGCCAGAGCGCGAGCAGCAGGACGCCGACGACCATGGGCGCCAGCACGCGCCCGACGACGCCGCGACGACGGCCGGGGGCGGCGTGCGGTCGCGGCTCGAGTCGCCCGCCGAGCGCCAGCGCCAGTCGCGTCCCGGTCGTGCTCATGCGGACCCCAGCGCGGAGCGGGCCTCTTCGCGTAGCGGCGCGAGTAGGCGTGCCTTGAGCTCCGCGAACGCCGGCGTGGCCGTCAGCTCGAGCGTGCGCGGGCGCGGCAGCGACACCTCGACCGCGGTCCGGATGCGCCCCGGGCGCCCCGACATCACATAGACGCGGTCGGAGAGGAACACCGCCTCTTCGACGTCGTGCGTGACGAGCAGGATCGTCTTGCGATCGGACTCCCAGACGCCGAGCAGCCATTCACGCATTGCCTCGCGGGTCAGCGCGTCGAGCGCGCCGAACGGCTCGTCCAGCACCATCATGTCGCGGCCCGCGAGGAACGTTCGCAGCAGCGCGGCGCGCTGGCGCATCCCGCCGGAGAGCGCCGAGGGCCGGCGGTCCTCGAAGCCGGCGAGTCCGAACCGCCCGACCTCGGCGAGCGCCCGCTCGCGCGCCGCCGCGCGTGCGACGCCCGCCAGCTCGAGGCCCAGAGTGGCGTTCTGCAGCGTGGTGCGCCACTCCATCAGCAGGTCGCGCTGGGGCATGTAGCCGATCCGCCCGAGCAGCCCGTCGCGCGCCGCCACCCCGTCGCGCGCCGCCACCCCGTCGAGCAGGATCCGCCCCGCGCTCGGCTCGAGCAGCCCTGCGAGCATCGCCAGCAGTGTCGACTTCCCGCAGCCGCTCGGACCCACGATCGAGACGAACTCGCCCGCCGCCAGTTCGATCGAGACGTCGGCGAGCGCCTCGACGCCGCCCGCGAACCGCTTCGCGAGCCCTTCCGCCGCGAGCTTCACGGCAGGAACGCATTCGTGCCGAACAGCGCGGCGCTGACGGGCCGCGCGATCAGGTGGTTGCGGAGCAGCCAGCTCGACAGCGCCGCGATCCGCGCGGAGACGAGCGTGCCGTCGGGAACGCCGCCGGCGTCGAAGATCGGCAAATAGGCCGCGAGCGAAGCGCGCGTGAGCTTGCGCTCGAGCGAGGGATTGGCGGTGAGCAGATCGGCGAGGCTGCGCCGGGGGTCGCGCAGCGTGTCCTCATAGCCGTGCACGGTGGCGCGCACGAAACCGCGGACCAGCGAGCGGTCCTTGCTGATCAGCGACCGCGTGGTGAAGGCGACCAGCCCCGGATATGCCGGGCCGCCGTTGTGGTCGAGCTTGAAGACGGTGATCGGGTAGCCGCCGACCTGGAGCGTCACGCCGTCGTCGGGCCAGTAGCCGGTGAAAGCGGCGATCTTGCCGGACTCGAGGTAGGCGACGCCGTCGAATCCGATCGTCACGACGTGCACCTTCGCCGGGTTGCCGCCCGCGTGCGCGACGACCGTGTCGAGCGCCGCGAGGTCGGACGGCACACCGGTGGTGCCGACCGTCTTGCCGACCAGCTGCGCCGCCGAGCGCAGATGCTCGCTCGCCAGCGCGATCGGCGCGCCGAGCGGGCGCTGGACGATCGCCATGATCGCCTTCGCGTCGCGGCCCTCGGCGATCTGCTGCGCCACGTCGATCGCGTCGGCGAGGCCGAACTGGGCCTTACCGGCGTCGACCAGCTCGAGCGTCGTCGAGGTCGACCCCGGCGGGATCACGGTCAGATCGATCCCGGCCTGGCGGTAGTAGCCGGCCGCGAGCGCGCGGTAGATCCCGGCGTGCACGGCGTTCGGCACGAAGTCCAGCACCAGCGTGGCGTGCGCGAGGCCGCCGGCGCCGGCACCGCCGCAGCCGGCGAGCGCAAGCGTCGCGAGCGCCGCGGCGAGAATGCGGATGGCGAGAGCGTGCATTGCGCAGCCTGGGATGATCCCGCAAGCGCGCGGAGCACGCGAGCGACCGCCGCCAGACCCGTGCTGAACAGGCTGCCACCCGAGTTTCGCCCCTACCTGCGCCGCGTCGCGATGCTGATGGTGCTGGCCGCCGCGCTCGGCATCGCGCTCGCGCTGCTGGTCCCCGGCGGGCACCACACTTAGGCTCGGGCGCCGGCGCGGGCGCTAGGTGGAGGCGGCGTGGCGGTAGAGTCGAACGGACAGCGGCACGAAGACGGCGACGATGCCGACGCACCAGAGCGCGGCCAGCCAGCCGTTTGATCCCACCGGCACGCCGAGACTCCAGTCGCGGACCGCGTTGATGATGTGGGTGATCGGCTGGTTGTTCGCGAACGCGCGCAGCCCGGCCGGCATCGAGGTGGTCGGCACGAACGCGCTCGAGGCGAAGGTCAACGGGAACAGCCAGATGAAGCCGGCGGACTGCACCGCCTCGACGTTGCGGACCGCCAGCCCGACCGTCGCGCCGACCCAGGAGAAGGCGAAGCTCATCAACAGCAGCAGGCCGATCGCGCCGGCGATTTCCAGTCCGCTGCCCTGCGGGTCGAAGCCGACGAGCAGGCCGACGGCGAGCATCACGCCGACCGTGAAGGTGTTGCGCACGAGATCCGAGAGGGTGCGGCCGAGCAGCACGGCGGCACGCGACATCGGCAGCGAGCGGAAGCGGTCGATCAGGCCGGTCTGCAGGTCCTGGGCCATCCCGACGCCGGTTGTGAAGGAGCCGAACGCGACGGTCTGCACGAACACGCCGGCCATCAGGTAGTTGACGTAGGAGACCCCGGGCGGCAGTTTGATCGCGCCGCCGAACACATAGCGGAACAGCAGCACGAACATCACCGGCTGGATCGTCGAGAAGATCAACAGCTCCGGGTTGCGCGGGATGTGACGAAGCGCGCGTTCGGTCAGCACGATCGCGTCGGAGACCTGCCAGTAGAGCCAGCCGTGGCGCTGGGCGTCGGCGTTCATGCCGCCTGCGCCTCCTCGTCCTCGGCGCCGTGGCCGGTGAGTGCGAGGAAGACGTCATCGAGCGTGGGCCGGCGCACCGCCAGGTCCTCGATCGAGATCCCGGCGGCGTCGAAGTCGCGCACGACGTCGGCCAGGCGGCGCGCGCCGTCGGCCGCGGCGGCCGAGATGTGGCGGGTCTCCGCCTCGATCCGCACCGGGCCGTCGACGTGCGGCGTAAGTGCCGCGGACGCGGCGTCAAGGTCCGAGCCGCGTGCCAGCGTCAGCTCGATGCGCTCGCCGCCGACCTGGCTCTTCAGCTCGTCAGCCGTGCCGACGGCGATCGTCCGACCGCGGTCGATGACCGCGATGCGATCGGCGAGGAAATCGGCCTCCTCGAGGTACTGGGTGGT
>PMKB01000166.1 GCA_003157595.1 Solirubrobacterales bacterium | reverse complement strand
GCCCTGCTGCGCCCGGGCCGCTTCGACCGCCAGATCGCCGTCGATCGACCGGACCGCAAGGGCCGCGCGAAGATCCTCGACGTCCACACGCGCGGCAAGCCGCTCGCCAAGGGCATCAACATCGACGCGCTGGCCGGCCAGACCCCCGGCTTCACCGGCGCCGACCTGTCGAACCTGATCAACGAGGCGGCGCTGCTCGCCGCGCGCACGGGCAAGCGCGAGATCACCCAGGTCGAACTCGAAGAGGGAATCCTGCGCGTGATCGCCGGTCCCGAGAAGAAGACGCGCGTGATGAGCGAGCGCGAACGCACGATCACGGCCTACCACGAGATGGGGCACGCGATCGTCGGGCACTACCTCGAGTTCGCCGATCCCGTGCACAAGATCTCGGTCATCTCCCGCGGTCGCGCGCTCGGCTACACGATTTCGATGCCGACCGAGGACCGCTTCCTGACGACGCGCTCGGAGCTGCTCGACACGATGGCGATGACGCTCGGTGGCCGCGCTGCCGAGGAGGTCGTGTTCAGCGAGATCACGACCGGCGCCTCCAACGACCTCGAGAAGGTGACGGCGACCGCGAAGCAGATGGTCATGCGCTTCGGCATGAGCGACAAGCTCGGCCCGCGCGTCTACGGCCACGACCACGGACAGCCGTTCCTGGGCCGCGAGTTCTCGACCGAGCCCGACTACTCCGACGAGATCGCGCGCGAGATCGACGACGAGGTGCGCCAGATCATCGAGGGCGCCCATGAGCGCGCCCGCGCGATCCTCGGCGAGCAGCGCGAGCGCCTCGACCGCATCTCGCAGATCCTGCTGCGCCGCGAGACGATCGAGAAGGAGCAGTTCGAGAAGCTGCTCGCCGGCGCTGCCGAGGCCGACGTGTTCGGCCCCGACGAGCCCGACGCTCCGGCGCTCGCCCCCGGTCCGATCGCGGCTCCCGAGCGCGCCCGCCCGGAGACGGCGCGGCCGCTGCCGCGCCCAGGCCTCGCCGCCGAGCTGCGCGCCGACGAGCCCCGGCGCCCCCGGCTGGGCTGAACCGCCCACCGCGGTCTGACGGATCGTCGTGACGTTGGTGCTCGCCGCCCGGCGCTGCCGCGCTCTGGCACGATTGCCGGCGTGTGCGCCATCGTCCGGATCATGGGGATCCTCAACGTCACGCCCGACTCCTTCTCGGACGGCGGACGCTACCTCGACGCCGGCGCCGCGATCGAGCACGGTCTGGAGCTGGCCGCCCAGGGCGCGGCGATCATCGATGTCGGTGGCGAGTCGACGCGTCCGGGGGCCGCGGCCGTCGAGCTGCGCGAGGAGCTGCGCCGTGTCATCCCGGTGATCGAGGGCCTGCTCGGCGCCGGCATCGACGCGACAATCTCGGTCGACACCTCGAAGCTCGAGGTGGCACGCGCGGCGCTCGACGCCGGCGCCACGTTCGTCAACGACGTGACGGCGTTCCGCGCGGCGCCACAGATGGCGGAGCTCGTCGCCGCCCGCGGCGCCGAGTGCTGCGTGACGCACATGCAGGGCGAGCCGCGCACGATGCAGAACGAACCGCGCTACGCCGACGTCGTCGGCGACGTGCGCGAGTTCCTGCGCGAGCGTGTCGCCTTCGCGCTCGACGCCGGGATCGCGCGCGAGCGGATCGCCGTCGATCCGGGGTTCGGCTTCGGCAAGACGGTGGAGCACAACCTCGAACTGCTCGACCGCCTGGACGAGCTCGCGGTGCTGGGGCAGCCGATCCTGATCGGAACCTCACGCAAGTCGTTTCTCGGCGCGATCACCGGCCGCGACGAAGGCGACCGCCTCGCCGCCACGATCGCCACCAACGTGATCGGCCTGCTGCGCGGCGCCAGCGTGTTTCGCGTGCATGACGTCGCGGCCGTGCGTGACGCGCTGGCGCTCGCGGCTGCTACGGTCAGCGGGCGATGAGCGACGAGCCCGACGACGATCTGGACTCCGACGACGAGCTCGATATCGACGGCGGCCCGCAGACCGTCGTCACGATCGAGATCTCGGGACTCTCGCTCTACACGCACATCGGCGTGAGCGCGGCGGAGCGCGAGATCGGCCAGCGACTGCTGTTCGACATCCGCATCGACGTCGGCGAGTCCGACGCGACCGAGACCGACCGCCTCGAGGACACCGTCGACTACGGCGAGGTCTGCCAGCTCGTCGCGCTGGTCGCCCAGCAGCGCAACTACAGGACGCTCGAGCGGCTGTGCACGGTGGTGGCGGATCGGATCATCGAGGACTTCGGCGCCGAGGCGGTCTGGGTCAAGGCGGCCAAGCCGGAGCCGCCGATACCGCTGGCGGTCGAGGAGGTCTCGGTGGAGGTCTGGCGCGAGCTGCCCGAGTGAGCGGCGCGCGCGTCGGCTACCTCGGTCTCGGTTCCAACGTCGGCGACCGACGTGCCAATCTGCAGGCGGCGCTCGACGGCCTTGTCGGGCGCGGGGTCGCGGTCGCGGACTCCTCCGCCACCTACGACACCGACCCGGTGGGCGAGATCCTCGACCAGCCCACCTTCCTGAACGCCTGCCTGCGAATCGAGACGGCGCTCGAGCCACTCGAGCTGCTCGAGCTCTGCAAGGCGCTGGAGCGCGACCTGGGCCGCGCGCCGGACGCGGTGCGCCACGGCCCGCGGCTGATCGACATCGACGTTCTGCTGCTCGGTGAGCTGGAGCAGCGCTGCGAGCGCCTGGCGCTGCCCCACGCGCAGGTGCTCACCCGTCGCTTCGTCCTGATCCCGCTGCTCGAGCTCGACTTCGAGCTGTGCACCCCGGCAGGCGAACGGCTCGCCGACGCGCTCGCCGCGCTGGATTTCTCCGAAGGCGTGCGACGCGCGGGCCCAAAGCTCGATCTGGCGGCGGCGAGCGCATCCGGCTCGCCCACCGGCGGGCCTTCGTGGAACGTTGCGCCGTAGGCGTCGGCGTCCAGACCTCTCGCCCGCCAACCACCTCTGACGCGCAGGCAAGGCAACCAGCCTCGCCCACTGCCTGCGCGCCTGCCAGACGGCAGCAGCCACTCGCCACCTCCGCCACAAAGCTCCACGAAGACAAGCTGGCCCATAATCAGCTCGTGCTCCTGGTCGTCGACGTCGGCAACACGCAGACCCATTTCGGCACCGTGCGCGACGCGGAGGTGCTCGAGCGCTGGCGGTTCGCGACCGAGCGCAGCGCGACCTCCGACGAGCTGGGCGCCGCGCTGCGCAATCTGCTCGCCCTGCGCGGGCTCGGCTTTGACGACGTCAGCGCGTCGGTGCTGTCCTCGACGGTCCCCGAGCTCGCGCCCGAGTGGAGCGAGATGGCGCGGCGTTACCTCGGCCACGAGATCCTGGTCGTCGGTCCCGGCGTGCGGACCGGCATGCCGATCCGCATGGACAACCCGCGGGAGCTCGGCGCGGATCGCCTCGTCAACGCGCTTGCCGCCTGGACGCGCTTCGGGCGCGCCTGCATCGTCGTGGACTTCGGCACCGCGATCACCTATGACGTCGTCTCCGCCGAGGGCGAGTACATCGGCGGCATCATCTCGCCGGGGATCGAGATCTCGCTGGAGGCGCTGGCGATGCGCGCCGCGAAGGTGCCCCAGGTCGAGCTCGGAGAGCCCCGCGCGCTGATCGGCAAGACCACCGCCGACGCCGTGAGGTCGGGGATCGTGTACGGCTTCGCCGGTCAGGTCGACGGGATCGTCGGTCGGCTGCGTGCCGAGCTGGGAGTGGACGCGCCGGTGATCGCGACCGGCGGGCTCGCGCACCACCTCGTGCCGTCCTTCACCGAGTCGATCGACGCGGTCGACGACCTGCTCACGCTGGAGGGCCTGCGCCTGGTCTGGGAGCTGAATCGTTGAGGGTCGGCGTGGGTAGGGATCGTTGGTCGGCGCGCTCGTGGACCGAGCGGGCGCGGGACGCAGTGCGCAGCCCTGGCCGGCGGCCAGGGCGAGCGGGGCCCTACAGCGCGGGAAGGTCGCCGACGACCAACTGGATGCGCTCGTTCCAGGACTCGAACGGCACGAGCTTCCAGCCAAGCGCGCGCGACTCGTAGTCCAGGCGCACCGCGAACTGGGTCGTGGAGACGATCTGGTCGTGCAGCCAGTCGTCGCCGAACACGCTCGCGTACTCGGCGGAGACCGACGAGCGGGCCAGCTTGGCTTCGTGGAAGGTGCGCGCGGCGGTCGGCTCGTTGTGCGAGAGGATCTCGGCGATCCAGTCCAGACGGCCCTGCAGCTCGACGTGTTGGTCGAAGACCTCGGTGTAGGGGCCCGCGCCGACCATCACCGACGCCCAGTCGGCGATGACGCCGCGGCAATGGGCGGCGAGGATTACGACCATCTCCTGCAGCACCCGGCGCCGGCGCGCGTCGCCTAGCATCGCCTTCGTGGCGGCGGAGAACGCCGAAGTGTCGAGCGCCAGCCCGGCGCCGGCCAGCAGGCCCTCGGTCGCTCCGGTCTGGATCTCCTGCTGGGTGACCAGCTCGACGAACCCCATCCAGCTGGCCCGCGCGCACTGCACGAGCTGGAAGAGCACGTACTGCGCGAGCACGCTCCAGCGGCGGCGGTCGCGCCGCTCGAGGGCCTCGTTGAGCACGACCACGGTCACCGCGAGCACGATCAGGCTCGCGATCAGCGAGGTGAGCATCGCGTGCGAGCTCCAGAACGAGCCGAACACGAAATCCGACGCGGCGGCGATCGCGATCACGATGACCCCGAGCGTCGCGGCGATCGTGAGCCGGTGGCTGCTCTCCATCGGCGGGCAGACTACCCTGGGAAGATGCCCGACCTCACCGACGCGATCACGATCGGCGGCATCCGGCTGCCCAACCGCCTGGCGCTCGCGCCGCTGGCCGGGATCGGCAGCTGGTTCGTGCGCCTGCAGGCGCGTCGCTACGGCGCGGGGCTGGTGGTCTCGGAGATGGTCTCGAGCTTCGCCGTCCACTACCGCAACGAAAAGACCTGCCGCGAGCTCTTGGCGATCGATCCGCGCGAGCACGACGGCGGCGCCGTCTCGATCCAGCTGTTCGGGGCCGATCCGGAGATCATGCGCTCGGCGGCGGCCACCGTCGCAGCCGCCGGGGCCGACATGATCGACATCAACATGGGCTGTCCGGTGCCGAAGGTCTGCCGGACCGGCGCCGGGGCGGCACTGCTGGCGGACCCGGATCGCGCGGTCGCCGTGGCGCGGGCCGCGGTCGAGGGCGGTGGGCTGCCGGTGACCGTGAAGCTCCGCTCGGGCTGGCGCGCCGGTGAGACCGACGGCATCGCGCTGGCGCACCGACTGGTCGATCAAGCGGGTGTGGCGG
>PMKB01000292.1 GCA_003157595.1 Solirubrobacterales bacterium | reverse complement strand
CGCCACCACCACCGTCAGCGAGATCAGCCCCGCCGTTCATACCGCTCCCGGGCAAAGCCGCATCAGCAAGAGAACAATCGTCGATAAGGCCGGGTTCGTCGCCGGTGTTTCCGGGGCCGGACTGCGTGCCGGGAAAGCCGCCCGACTCGTTCTCGCCGCCGCCCTGTTGGCCTGCGTCGCCACCCGCGTTGGTGCAGTTCGTGCAGCCGGCGCCGCCACCACCACCACCGNNCACCATCCGCGCCAGCCCCGCCGCTGCCGGCACCAGAGCCACCCGTGCCGCCAGCATCGCACTCGCCTGCGCCATTCTCGATCGCGGTGGTGCCGTTGCCGCCGTCGGTCCCGACCGTGACGGCCAGGCTATCCAAGGGATTGACCGTCACCGTCCCGGACACGATCGCGCCGTCCCCACCGGCCGAACTCGGGCACGGCAAGGGGCCCGTGATGCCGCCCTGGCCGCCGACCGCCGTGATCGTCACGCTCGTCACGCCCGCCGGGACCGTGAACGTGTCCGAAGCGCCCGAGGCGTAGCTACACGTCACCGTCGAACCCGACTGCGTAGGAGCGACGGACCCGCATGGCGCACTCGCTGACGCGACCGACGCGCCACCCAAGATCACGCCACCAACCACCAGCACCGACGCCAACCCGGCAAACCCGCGACGAACACGCACCACGACGCCCTCCCCGGCTCGAAGACGCGACGCGGCCGCGGCGCGAACACGCCCACCCTACCCCAGCCGCACGCGACCGTCCACGACCCCGCCAGGGAACTTCCTCCCCACGGCGCAGTGTCGCTTGCGCGTTGGGCCAGCGTTCGGAGTGCGAGATCACGCGAAACCAGCCGCGTGTCCTCAATGCTTCCCGCGGTCGGTCGAGCGATCAGTCGGGCTTGATGCCGAGCCGGGTCTGTAGCTCTTCCCAGGTCCTTGGGGCGCCCGGCGAGCCGGACCGGTATTCGGGACCGTCGGGCGACTCCACGACCTCGAAGTTGAACGCCTTGGGCGTAATGTCGCTGCGACGGGCGAACGGGCGGATCACCGCCGCGATGGGCTGGCGGCCGCTATTTGTCGACACCTCGTAGTCGGGCACGGCTTCCGCAACCTGCTCCGCGAGTTCGTCAAAGAACACCACCGGATCGAGCCCCAGGCGTTGCGCGCAGTCATGCGCTGGCGCAAGGACCATCAACAGATCGCGGTAGTCAGACTCGAACGCGGCTCGCCCGGCGATCAGGCCGCGCGCCATACCTGCCTCAAGCAGCTCCGGAGACCGCTCACGCAGCGCACGGGTCAACGTCTGCCGGAGGGTCTCGCTCTCTCCCTGCGTCACCGTGTTCGTTCTAGCAGACGGCTCGATTGTCACGACGGAGCGAGTGCCGGATCGCGCGATTAGCGACAGCGCCGCACGACCGTGGCCGAGAGGTTGACAATAGGTCGTTGATCGACGTATCGTGGCGGTCGTGGAGCTTCGTCCGCCGAGCTACTTCGCTCTTGCTGCGTTGATCGATGGGCCGCTGCACGGGTACGCGATCGTGCGGCGCGCGGCTGAGCTTTCCGACGGCCGCGTTCGGTTATCGACCGGGACGCTCTACGCGCTGCTTGATCGCGCTTTGGCCGAGTCGCTCGTCGTGGCGGGCGACCCGTACGTGGAGGCCGGTCGCCAGCGGCGCGATTACACGCTCACCCCGGCTGGCCGACTCGTGCTGGCGCAGGAAGCCGAGCGCCTGGAGCGTGCAGCGAAGACCGTGTCCGGCAGGTTGCGGGCCACGACCGATGTGGCAGTCGCGTGATCCGCGAGCGCATCGGGCGGGCGATGTTGCGCGCGTACCCGGACGATGTTCGTGCGACTCGCGGTGAGGAGATCGTCGGCACGCTGCTCGAGGCCGGCGAAGCCTCGGCACGCGCGTTCGCTCGCGAGAGCGCCTCGATCTTGCTCGCGGGTCTACGTGAGCGAGCGACGCTCGTAGCCCGCACGGAGTCCCGGCGGTTGATCGCCGACGCCTACTGTCAGGCCGCACCGATCTGGCTTCTATTCGGCGCCGCGAACTTCGCGGCCTCGGAACAGCGGCGTCCGTGGGCCGCAAACGCCGACGTGCTGACGCTCATCGTGCTCGGCGCCCTACTTCTTGCGGCTCTCATCGGCTACGACCGGATCGTCGGCGTCACCGGCATGTCGCTGATCGTCGGCCTCGGGTTGGTCATGGAGCCACACGCTGCGACTCGCGTCCTCACACTGGCGATCCTGCTCGTGCCACTGGCGTGCTGCGTGGTCATGGCCTTTGCCCCTCGCAAAGGACCGCCAAACCATCGCCGCCTCGTCTTGCTCGTGCCGGCCATCGCGCTCGTCCTGCTACTTCCCGAAGCCGTTGATCGCGGCACCGCCCTCCTCGTCCTCGTGTCGCTGCTCGGCGTGATCCGACTACCGATCGACCCGCGTCTCGCGATCGCGTGCGCCATCGTATGGAGCGGCCTCGGGCTAAGCGACGTCGCCGTCGCACTTTCACGGGCCGACGCGTCGAGCGGCTGGATCCTGACGACCACCGCGTCCCTGCTCATGTTCGCGACCGCCACCACGCGACTGCACTACATGCAACGCAAGCACCAGACCTAGGTGCAGTGACTCCCGGCGCGCTCGGTCGCCGCACTCGCAAAGCTCAGCAGGCCGCAACGCGCGGACTGATTGCCTATAGGTCGTTGAGTACCTTGTCGATTTCGTCGCGCGTGAACATTGGCGGGGTGGGCGTTACGCGTTCGGTGGTGGGTATGGCGTCGATGTCGTGCGGGGTCCACCAGCGATCTTCGATGGGCGAGCCGGGTGCTGGCCTCAGGTCAGTCCAGATCGCTGACTGCGGCAGCAGGTCGCTGAGGCGCTCGAGGATTTGCATGGCGAGCGCGGAGCGTTCTCGCTCACGTGAGTACGTGAGTTGAGTCGCCTTCTGGCCGAGCCGTCGTAGCCAGACCGCGTCGGTGTCGGGGAAGTCGAGTGTCTCGAGCGCGTGAGGGTCATGCCTTCTGAGGGTCTGGGCGAGCTCGAGCCATTCATCGCTGCGCCGCAGCTCGTGCTGTTCGTCGAGCGCGTCGGCTGACGCTGGGTGCAGCGCCACCCACGTCGGTTTGACCTGTGGTGCTTCCAGTCGGCGGGCCACGTTGCCGGACGCGGTGTACCAGGCCTCAAGCAGGTAGATCGGGAGTGGCTTGAGCTGCGCGTCCCACAATCGCCTCGTGGCGTTGAGCGTGTACTCGACGAGGCTCTGCAACTCGGCCGCCTGGCGGGTCTCGAGGTCTGCGGCTAGCGGTTCGGCGCAGGCGAGCAGTAGGCGCGCGAGGTCGGCGTCGTCGAGCTCTCGCAGAAGCTCGCCGGCGCGGTCGGTGAACACGTCCCAGTCAGCGTCGTCGATCAGCAACGGCAGCACGCGCTCGCCGCCGACGCCGCCGGCGCCTGAGAGCACGAGCAGCGCTCCGTAAGGACCGCAGGCGCGCAGGAAGCGCTGGCGGGCCTGATCGTCGCTGCGGAGTTGTTCGATCACGAGGTCGCGCCAGCTTGGGTGGACCCAGTCGATGCCGAGCGAGGAGATCCGCACGAAGTGGTCGGTCAGGCGGTCGATCAGCTCGTGCGGCGGGCGACTCAGCCCACCGGGATGGTGGCGGCGCAGCGTCGCGGCCAGCTCGCGGTCGTCAATCAACCCGGCTGGCGCGTCGAGCAAGGCGACCAGCAACGCACGATGATGCTCCTCCAGCGCGGCAAACGATGTTGCCATCTGCTCGGTGGGCGTGGCGAGCTCCTGCTCGACCGCGCTGAGGATCGCCCGGTTTAGCTGGTCGGGCGGCATGGACTTTCTCGCGGTGGCGACCAGCCGGTCGAGCCGGTCGGTGACGAAGCGCCGGATGCGCTCCGGCGTGAAGTGCTCGTGTTCCACGATCGCGACGCCCACGTCGCGGACCAGCCCCCGCGTAGCTGCGCTTGCTGCATGGTCCTTGACGTGGCGGAACAGGATCAGCGTCTTCTCTGCCAGGTCGAGCTGGCTCGCGTCGACGAGCACCTCGCCCGGCGCCGGGAAGCGGTCGGCTCCGCGCTCGCGCTGAACGCGGCGCAGGCCCGACTTCAGCGGCGCCGGCCGGGAGGTCCAGATCAACCAGTGCCGCTCGTCGAGAACCGCGAGCATGCGCCCGAGCTCGCGCGCCCAGTGCTCGGCGGAATCCGGGCGATACTCGGTCGACCCAAACGCGTCATCGGCGACAAAGACCTGCGGGCGGTCTCGATCGAAAGCCTTCCACACCTGCTCCGGGCTGACGCAGTCGTGCGCCTCCCACCCGCTCGTGAGCTGCGCCAACGCGACCATGCGTGCGATCGCCGTCTTGCCCATCTCTGGCGGACCGGTCAAGACGACGAATCCGTGGCGCGCGAGAACCTCCCGGGCGCGCTCATACGCGCGCGTCGGCACGAACACGCGAGCCAACTCCTGCGCGCGCTGCACGTCAAGCGACGACCGCTCTCGAAGGGCCGCCGGGATCAACGGCGCGAGATCACGCAAACCCAACAGCGACGGCATCGCCAACCGCAGCGCCGGATGCCGGTCGATGCTCTCGCTCAACTCCCCGGCGCCAAGCACAGCGAAATGCCGAAGCGGATACAGCGACCCCGTCAACGCGTCCTCAGCCGCTCGACGATCGAGATTCGTCACGACCACTACGCGGTCCTTGGATCCCAACCCCAGATCACTGGTCGAGCGCGCAACCTGGCTAGCAAGCTCGGCTTGGCGGCGCGGGAGCGACAGCCGATCACGAACCCAGGCCACCGCCACTACAAACGGTGCGGCTACCCGCATTCCCGAGCCTGACAGCACGACCGACTCCTCGACCCGAGCCACCCGATCGCGATAAGCACGCCCCCGCCAGGAAAGCTCGCCCATCCCGGCATCAGCCTCGAGGACCCGGGACGCGAGCTGTTCAAACTGCAACCAACCAAGCCGATCCAAGTCGTAGCCGGCGGCGCCGTCGTCCACAACCAGATCGTGCCACAGAGCCACTCAACCCGCCAAACTCGCTGTGTCGCCTATCGCGCAGAGCGGCAACTGAGCGACCGGGCCTCAACGTTCCGTCAGGCCGATTCGCTTCTCGGGTCGCGTTTGTGGTTGATGTGGTCGATACGGAGCTATGGTTGTTGGGCGTCGCGATCCGGGCTGGCTGCAATTCGCCGTCTGGGCAACACTGTGGGGCACGCCAATGTGCAGCCGGGCGAACGTGACCATCTCCCCCGGGCACCTCGAATGTTCGCGATGGGGCGCCGGTCTCACAGGAAGCCCGCCAGTCGTGCACGACGGGAGCGAGGTCCTCGTGATGAGGCTTTGGTTGCTGCCGAGACCGGGGGCGACCGTGATCGAAGTCCGTGATGCCAATGGAAAGACGGTGTACGCATCCCCATTGTGGCGTCGTCGGTCCCGCGTTATCGCGGCGCTGGAGCAGGCAGGGTTTCGAGTCCGACAGCACACCGGCTGGATCGCGCCTACCGGCCCTTACTCAGCTAGACCGATGGTGGCAACCTTGGCAGTCCCTGTCGCGGTCTCGCTGAGTCTGCTGATTCGCTGACGAAGCACGAGCACCCCTTTTGGTGTCGCGTTTCGCGCAAAGGGACAACGCGGTCTGGGCCATGTCCAGGCTTTCGATCAGCTCTGAGCCGCGCGGATCCCGCGGGGCGCCTGGGACCTCAGTACCCCCTTTGCGCGACGCGACAGCGACAGGATCTGGGTGGCGTGCGGCAGAACCAAACGCCGCACGCTACTGGACTCCGTTGCGGCTGCACGCCGCAACGGGGCATAGCCACTACGGCTTGTTGAAGTTATGGACCGGGAACTCCTTGATCTCCGGAGGGCTCTGGAACGTCCGGTCGGCGATCTGCCCGGCCGCTGGCTGAAAACGCTCGTGGATGAAGCGGTCGGCCGCCTCACGAGATTCCCAGAAGTCGATCACGCCCCATCCCCCGTCGATCGGGCCAGCCGAGTGGAAGATCAAGCCCTCCGGCGGGTTGCCATCGATGTCCATGACGCCGTGCGTGGCTCTGTACTGCGCCTCCGTCCCGCCGGCAAACTTGATTCGCAGACCAACCGCCATGCGCTCCCCTCTCTTGGTCGTGAAAGCCGAGCGTACAGGGAGCGCCGAGCCCTATCAACTCGAGCGCCCCGGGACCATGTTCAGGCGTTCGATCACCGCGCTCAGGATCAGAACTCGCCGATCTTCCAACGCGCGGAGAAGGCCTGCGGGTCGCGCCCCTGCCCGGCCCCGGGGCCGCCCCTGCCCGGCCCCGGGGCCGCAGCGCCCCCAAAGCCTTATGCGGCGTCCCCTCGAACGCCACGGCTGAGGCGACTGTCGGGAGTGTCGCCCGCGAGCGATCTCGCCAGCACCGACGGTGTCGGCGATCGCGCTGAGCAGCCAGGGAACGAACGCCGGGCAGAGTGCTGCTCCCGCGTGAGGCTGTCGCATAAAGGG
>PMKB01000177.1 GCA_003157595.1 Solirubrobacterales bacterium | reverse complement strand
CCTGGGAGAGTAGGTCGCCGCCGGTTTACTTATGCGAGCCCCGCCCGTCGGCGGGGCTCGCTGCCGTTCGCAGGCGCTGCAATCCCGGGCGCGACGACCGCTGTCCGGGCGTCGCCGGGCGCCTCGGCTGCGCGCGGCCGCGACCGCCCCGGGCAGGAGCGTCTCAGCACTCGAGCTGGATCCGGTCGTGATCGCGAGGCTGCGGAGGAAGCGCCCGCTCAATCGCTGTGGCGAGCGCGCGGTGTAGCGATACGCCAGCAGGCCGTGGATGTCGCTTCGGCCGGCGAGCGAGAATGCGGCTGTGGGGGCCTGTAGGGCACCGGGCCGCAGCGGGGCGTAGCCGACGAGATCGACCTCACGCACCGACACGGACAGGCGGCGGGAGAGGTAACGCAGCCGCAGCGCCGGCAGGTAGTACTCGAGCGGGGCCGCGCCGTCCTCGACGGTGACGATCGCGCGGTCTCGCGAGCCCGAGCGCAGGGCGTGCGCAACCGCGCCCCAGTTGCCGCGCTGCAGACGCGCGTCCAGACCGGTGGCGATCAGCACGCCCGCCGACGCCAGGCACACCACGACGGCGAGCAGGGTGCCGCTACGGCCGGCACCGGCGGCGCCGAGCACGACTGCGAAGGCGCCAGAGAGCGGGATCCAGTCGGCGATCAGGTTGCGCGGCGCGAAGTAGTCCGCGCCGGCAAGCGCGAGGGCCAGGGGAATCAGGATCGCGACGATCCCGAGCCAGAGCATCAGCGCGAGCGCTTCGATCTCGACGCGGCGCAGGCGCCTTCGGGCGAAGAGTGAGCTCCCCAGGACCACCGTGGCGAGCAGCGGCAGCGCGCTGAGCGCCAGCAGGCTGTGGCCGAGCACCGAACCGTTGGCGCCGAGCAGGTAGTAGCCGGGGGTCTGGACCAACCGATCCGAGAGCGCCCAGTGGCCAATCCACTGCGTCCCACGGCCGCCCTGGGCGATCACGAGCGGCACGAGCGCCGCTCCGCACACGGCGACGGCGACGACGGCAGCCATTGTCGGGCGCATCGCCGTCGGACTCGAGCTCACCGGCGCGCGTGGGGCGCTCGCGGGGGCCGCTTGGGCCATGGCGGCCGCGCGGCGGCCCGGACCGAGCCTGCCGAGCAGCAGCAGAGCCTCCGGGGCGACCAGGAACACGGCGAAGTAGTGCGAGAGGAGCGCGAGCACCGAACTGAGCGCCCACAGCGCCAGCAGCGTGCGCCCGCCCGAGCGGTAGGCGCGCAGGAAGTACAGCAACGAGACGGCGCTCGCAAGCGCGTAGAGCTCGTACGCGCGCGCTTCCTGCGAGTACCAGACGAACAGCGGACTGAGGGCGAGAATCGCGGCGAGGATGATCGCCGTGCGTCGCGACCCCAGCTGCGCGCCGATCGCCCATCCGACCGCCACGAGGGCGATGCCGGCCAGAGCCGACAGCAGGCGCAGCGCGACGACGCCGGTGCCGAGCACGCGCGAGATCGCCCACATCAGCACGAACCAGAGCGGTGGTGTGTTCTCCCGCCCGACCATCGAGTCAAGCGTCGCCACGAGACTCGGATGCAGCACGTGAACGGGCGTGAACGCCTCGTCATACCAGAGGCTCTGCAGCGAAAGCGTGGGCAGGCGCACCGCGGCGGCGAGCACGAGCAGGCCCGCGAGCGGCCACCAGGCCGGCAAGCCGCGGCGGGTGCTCGCGGCGCACAGGCCGCCGCCGTAAGGATGCTGATGCTGAATCGGCTGGCCGGACGCCGAGGAAGCCATCGACGACCGCGAAGCCCGGCGCGGACCGCTCATGGCTCGACTCTAGCGCCGGATGCCGACTTCAACACTCCGCCTGCGTGCCCACTTTCAGCGCCACGCAGGCGACGCGGCGCCCGTCGCTGCGAGCGCAGGGCGCGACGATCGGCAGGCGGACGCCGGCGAACCAAGCGGCAGTGGTCGTGCTTGAGCGATGACCGTCCGCACCCCGTGCGCCGGGACTCCCGGACCTGCAGAGCCCCGGCGGGGTGCGTTTGTCGCCGGCCTGCCTCCCAGCGTCAGCGACGACCTGCAAGCTCACGGCTGCAGGGCGCCGACCGGACCAGCGGTGTGATGCAGTGCTGCGGACGTGCCAGCACCGCTCCCGGACGCCGCCGCGCCGACGGGCGACGTAGCTGCGCACGATGCGGGTGGAACGCGCGCACAGCGACGAGCTCGTGGGCGTCTTCGAGCAGCGGCTCGAGGAGCAGAGCGGCACGGGCCAGGTCGCGCGCGCGGTGCACGGCGCGGAGGGGAGCCTTCGGGTGTGAGGTGCGCCAGAACATGTGTTCGTATGGTGCGTGGCGGGTCGGATGGAACGGCGAAGAGCGACCGCGGTACTCGCGCCTTTGCACTGGATTTGGCGCCAAGGAGCCAAAAACGGCGTTCGACTCTGCAATGGGAATTGCAGAACATATGTTCGTATGGGGGAGCGGGGGCGCTGTGACGGAGCCCGGCCCGGCTACCGGCCCGCTTCGGTGTAGGCTTGGGCGCTGGGCACCAGCGATGGAGAAGTTCGTCATTCAAGGCGGCGCACCGCTCAGCGGAACGGTCGTGCCCGCCGGCAACAAGAACGGTGCGCTGGCGATCCTGGCTGCTTCGGTGCTGACCGACGCCGAGCTCGCGCTGACCAATGTGCCGCGCATTCGCGATGTGGATGCGATGCTCGAGATCCTGGAGGGTCTTGGCGTCGACGTGCGCTGGCACGGCGAGAACGAACTCACGCTGTGCGGAGCCGACGTCGACGCGAGCTCTGTCGATCCGACGCTCGGCGAGCAGATTCGCGCCTCGTTCCTGCTCGCCGGCCCGCTACTGGCTCGATTTGGCCGGGCCGAGATGCCGCCTCCCGGCGGCGACTTCATCGGCCGCCGCCGCCTCGACCCGCACATCGACGCCTTCGAGGCGCTCGGCGCCGTCTGCGACCACGACCGCGCCTTCATCCTGCACGCGGAGCACGGGCTGCGTGCGGCCGACGTGTTCATGGACGAGCCTTCGGTGATGGCGACCGAGAACGTGTTGATGGCGGCTGCGCTGACGCCCGGGACGACGGTTGTCCACAACGCGGCATGCGAGCCCCACGTGCAGGATCTGGCGCGCCTGCTGGTCAAGATGGGCGCCCGGATCCAGGGCATCGGCTCGAATCTGCTGACCGTCGAGGGAGCCGAGCGCCTCGGTGGCGCGGCGCACGAGATCGCTCCCGATCACATCGAGATCGGCAGCTTCATGGCGCTCGCCGGTGTCACGGGAGGCGAGCTGCGAATCACCGACACGATCCCGGATGACCTGCGGATGATCTGCCTGGTCTTTGACCAACTCGGGCTGCACAGCGAGTTCGATGGCAACGACATCCTGATTCCCGGCGGCCAGCGGCTCGTCGTCAAGGCCGACTTCGGCGGCTACAAGCGCAAGGTGATGGACGGGCCGTGGCCGGCGTTCCCGGCCGACCTGACGAGCGTCGCGGTCGCGCTGGCGACCCAGGCCGAAGGCTCGGTGCTGATTCACGAGTGGATGTTCGAAAGCCGCCTGATCTTCACCGACAAGCTCGCAACGATGGGCGCCGACATCGTGCTCTGCGATCCGCACCGCGCGATCGTCACCGGTCCACGTCGACTGCACGGCGAACGCCTCGAGTCGCCCGACATCCGCGCCGGCATGGCGATGCTGATCGCGGCGCTGTGCGCCGAGGGGCGCAGCGAGATCGGCAACGTCTCGCAGATCGACCGCGGATACGAGCGAATCGATGAACGTCTGCGCGCGCTGGGCGCCCAGATCGAGCGCGAATCGACGGCCCAGCCCTAGCAGCGACTCGAGCCCGCGGATCGCGCTGCGGGGGCGATGCTCCGCCTCGTGCTGGTGCGACCGTTCGGGCTCACTGCTTGCGCTCCCGCGCAGGCGCCGTCCGAACGACCGCTTGCAGACCCGACACTCGTCCGGCGCGCGCACTCGATCCCGGCGGGCCGTCCGATACCGTCCCTGACCGATGATCCTTCCAATTCCCAGCGGAACGCGTGACGTGCTGCCGGACGAGATGGGTGAGCTGCGCACGCTCACCGAGCGGCTGCGGGCCGTGTTTAGCGCCGCCGGCTACGGCGAGGTCTACACACCCGCGCTTGAATACGAGGGGGTGATCACGCGCGGAGCGCTCGGCGGCGCACGGCCGGCCTATCGCGTATTCGACGAGAACGGCGAGGTGCTCGTGCTGCGCTCGGACATGACCGTCCCGATAGCGCGTCTGGTGGGCTCGCGCTATCAGGCTTCCGAGCCGCCGCTGCGCTTCGCGTACTTCGCGCACTGCTACCGCGGCGTTCGCCCGCAGCGCGGCCAGCCGCGCGAGTTCCTGCAGGCGGGCATCGAGCTCGTCGGGGCGCCGGCGCCGGCCGGCACCGCGGAAGCCGTGACGGTGCTCTGCCACGCGCTCGATAGCGCCGGCCTGATGCGCTACCGCGTCGGCATCGGCGACTCGGCTCTGTATCCCGCGCTGATGGATGCGCTGGGCGTCGCCTCCGATCAGCGGCCGCGGCTGCTTGCGGAGCTCGGCCACGGCGACTTCGTCGGCCTCGAGAGCGCGCTGGCCGAGCTGTCGATCGACGAGCGCTCGCTCGAGCTGCTGCTGAGCGTGCCGCAAGTGCGCGGCGGCCCCGATGTCCTGCACGGCCCGGCCGGGCCGGTGGCTGACGCAGTCGCCGGGTTGCGCGCGATCCACGGGCTGCTCGACGCGGATGTCGCCGAGCGCGTGATTTTCGATCTCGGGCTATCGCGCGCACCCGGCTACTACACCGGCGCGGTGTTCGAGGTCTACGACCCGGCGGTCGGCATGCCGATCGGCGGCGGCGGACGCTACG
>PMKB01000341.1 GCA_003157595.1 Solirubrobacterales bacterium | reverse complement strand
GGCGCGCCCGCCGGCGGGCGCGCCCGCGCTCGCGCGGCTGGACTCCCTGCTGCGCGGGCCGCGGCATCCCGGCCCGGTCATCGCTGCGCTGGGCGCGCCGGCGGCGCTCGCTCAGCTGCGCGGGCACCAGGCCCATTCCGCCTCCGCGCTCGAGAGCTGGACGGCCTGCCCGGTCGGCTGGCTGGTTGAACGGGCGCTTCGCCCAAGTGAGCTGGCTCCGGAGGAGCTGGCGCTGGTGCGCGGCTCGGTCGCGCACGAGGTGCTGCGGGCGGTCTTCGCCGGCCTGCTGGAGCGGCGCGGCAGCGCGCGCCTTGATGCCGCCGGCCTACCGGTCGCGCTCGAGCTGCTCGACGAGGCGATGGCCGCGTCGGAGCGGCCGCTCAGCGCCAACGCGGCGGTCGATCGCGCCGAGCGCTCGCGCCAGCGCTCAGACCTGGCGCGCTATCTCGCCGGCGTCTGCGCCGCTCCGGGCTCACTCGAGCCGCTCGAGTTCGAGCTGGGCTTCGGGTTGGAGGAGGGGACGCTGCCGCCGGCGTCGCTCGCCGGCGGCATGCTCGAGCTGTGCGGGCGGATCGACCGGATCGACGTCAATGGCTCGGGCGGCGCGCTGATCGTCGACTACAAGGCGGCGAGCGGGATCGAGCCGGCGGCGAAATGGGGTCAGAAGGGCCGCCTGCAGCCGGCGCTCTACATGCTGGCGGTCGAGCAGCTGCTCGGGCTCGAGGCGCTCGGCGGGCTCTACCAGCCGACGCGCACCGCCGATCTGCGACCGCGCGGCGCGGTCCGCGAGGACGTCGATCCGGCCGGCGGGCTGGTGGCCACCGACCGCCGCAGCGGCGAGCGGCTGCGCGAGCTGATCGAGACGCAGCTGGCGGCGGCGCTCGAGGCCGCGGCGGAGATGGACGCCGGAGCGCTCGTGCCGCGCCCGTCCACCTGCTGGCACGATGGCTGCTGCCGCTACCCGGCAATCTGCCGGGCGCAGGGGCGATGAGCACCGCGCCGGCGTTCACTGTTGAGCAGCGCGACGCGATCGAGCGTCGCCGCGGCCCGCTCGCGCTCGCCGCCAACGCCGGCAGCGGCAAGACGAGCGTGCTGGTCGAGCGCTACGTGCTGGCGGTGACGCAGGACGGCGTCGCGCCCGGGCGGATCCTCGCGATCACCTTCACCGACCGCGCCGCCGGCGAGCTGCGCGAACGGGTGCGCCGGCGCCTGGTCGCCGCGGGCGAGCGCGAGGCGGCGCGCGAGAGCTCCGGCGCGTTCATCTCCACCTTCCACGGCTTCTGCGCGCGGCTGCTGCGCAGCCACGCGGTGCTCGCCGGGCTGACGCCGGATTTCAGCGTGCTGGGCGACACCCAGGCCGAGGGGCTGCGAGCCCAGGCGTTCGATCGCGCGGTGGACGTCTGGCTCGATCAGCCCGAGGCGCTGGATCTCGCGGCCGTCTTCAGCGTCGCCGGGCTGCGAGGAGCGGTGGAGTCGGTCTATGACGAGCTGCGCAGCCGCGGCCAGCGCTCGCCCGCGCTCGGTGTGCCCGTGGCGCGCCACGACCGCGCCGCCGCGGCAGCGGCGCTGGCTGCGGCCGCCATCGTGGCGCTCGTCGAGCTGGCCGGCGCGCCGTCGGGGGTGACGATCGACCGCGCACTCGATCGCCTCGGACGCTGCGCGGCGCTTGCCGGCGATCAGCGGGCGGCGACGGTTGCGGCCGTGGCGGAGGTCGCGCTGGGCAACGGCTCGCGCGCGCTGGGCAGCGCCGCGTGCGGGGCCTACGAGGCGGCGCGGCTGGCCTTCGAGGAGGCCTGTGCCGATGAGTTGGGGGCGGCGGCTGTGGGCCTGTTGGACGGCCTGCTGGGCTCCTTCGCGGGTGGCTATGACGCGCTCAAGCGGGCCGCCGGCGCGGTCGACTACGACGACCTGGAGCTCGAGGCGGGCGCGCTGCTCGCGGGGCACGAGGAGATCGCCGCGCTGTGGTCGGAGCGCTTCGAGCTGCTGATGGTCGATGAGCTGCAGGACACCAACGCCCGCCAGATGGCGCTCCTGCACGCGCTCGACCGCGGCAACCTGTTCACCGTCGGTGACGAGTTCCAGTCGATCTACGGATTTCGCCACGCCGACGTGGGCCTGTTCCGTGAGCGCCGGGCGGAGCTGGCTCGCGCCGGCGCGGCGAGCGTGCTCTCGACGAACTTCCGCTCCCGGCGCCCGTTGCTGGACGCGGTGAACGGGGTCTTCGGCCCGCGTTTCGGCGGGCCGTTCGTGCCGCTGGTCGCCGGCCGCGAGGGCGAGGCGGGGCGCGTCGGGTCCGCGCCGGCGGTTGAGCTGCTGCTCGCCGACCTCGACGGCTGGGAGGAGCACGAGCAGCGGCTCGGCGTGGAGCTGGCACCGGCACCGCTGTGGCGGCGCGCCGAGGCCCGCCTGCTCGCGCGGCGGATCGAGCGTCTGATCGGCGCCGGCGAGGCGCGGCCGGAGGACATCGTCGTGCTGTTTCGGGCGGGCGGCGCGATCGGCACCTACGAGGCGGCGCTCGCCGATCTGGGACTCGCGACGCTGGCGACCGCCGGCGGGGGCTTCTTCGCGCGCCCGGAGGTGATCGACCTCGTCGCCTACCTGCGCGCGCTGGTCAACCCGCTCGACGAGCTTGCGCTCTACGGTGTGCTGGCCTCGCCGCTGTGTGGATGCTCCTCCGACGCGCTCGTGGCGCTCGCGCTGCGCTCCCGCGAGCTGGGGGCCGGGGTCTGGGACGTGCTCGCGGCCGAGCCGTTCGACGCGCGCGCCGCCCTGTTCGCCGAGCGCTTCGCGCGCGCGCGGCGCGCCGCCGCCGACCGCGGGCTGGGCGAGATCGTGGCCGCAGCGGTGGCCGAGAACGGCTACGACCGCCACCTGTGCACCCTGCACTCCCCCGAGCGGCGGATGGCCAACGTGCGCAAGCTGGAGCGTCTCTCGCGCGAGTTCGAGCTGCGGGAGGGGCGCGACCTGCGGCGCTTCGCGCAGGCGCTCGAGCTCGGCCGCGTCGGCTCGATGCGCGAGACCGAGGCACCGCCCGCGGCCGAAGGCACAGGCGCGATCGCGCTGATGACGATCCACAGCGCCAAGGGGCTCGAGTTCCCGGTCGTCTGTCTCGCCGATCTCGGGCACCAGCTGCCGGACAGCCATTCGCCGGCGTTGCTGGTTGACGGCGGGCGAATCGGCCTGCGCCTGCCGACGCTCGAGCGTCGCTCGATCGACACGCTCGACTACAGGCAGCTGCTGGCGCAGCGCGTCAGCGCCGCGGCGGCTGAGGAGCAGCGGGTCATCTACGTGGCGATGACGCGCGCGCNNCCGGCCTGGCCGCGCTGGCGGGCGCCGGCGGAGCGCCCGCAGAGGTGGCGGGCGCCGGCGATGTCGCGGTGGCACTGACGCTCTGCACGGCGGAGCTCGCGCCGGCGCTCCTGTGGCCCGAGCAGATCGAGAGCGCGCAGGTCGAGGGGCCGGCGCTTCTGCTGCCGCCGTCGGCGCCCGATCCACCACCGGGCGCCCCAGCCCTCGTGCGAGCGGCGGCGCCGCCTGCGACGATCCTCTCCTACACGGCGATCGCCGACTACGAGCGCTGCGGCTACCGCTATCACCTCCAGCGGGTGATCGGGATGCCCGATGTCGAGGCGGCGGGCGCGGCGGGGGAGGGCGCCGCGGCGCGCGGCGTCGTCGTGCACGCGCTGCTCGAGCGGCTCGACTTCGCGGCGCCGCGCACGCCGAGTGAGCAGGAGGTGTCCGACGCCGCGTCGCTCGCCGGCGTTGCGCTCGATCCGCGCGAGGATCTCGGCGCGCTGGCGGCACTGGCCGGGGCGTTCGCGCGCAGCCCGCTGTGCGGGCGCCTCGCGGCGGCCCTCGAGGTGCGCCGCGAGGAGGCGTTAGCGTTAGTGCTAGCCGGCGCCGAGCTGCTGCGCGGGTTACTCGAC
>PMKB01000242.1 GCA_003157595.1 Solirubrobacterales bacterium | reverse complement strand
TTGCCCTGGCGCATCCCCTGGGTGGGGTTGTGGCCTTCCCAGAACAGGCGCAGGAGCTCCTCGTAGGTCCCCGCCGCGGGATCGAACACCACGAGCACCGCCTCGGTGTGCCCGGTCGAGGCCGAACAGACCTCCTCATAGGTCGGGTTCGGCGTGAAGCCGCCCGCGTAGCCGACCGCCGTCGTGTAGACGCCAGGCGCCTGCCAGAACACGCGCTCGGCCCCCCAGAAGCACCCCATACCGACCACGGCGGTCTCGAAACCGGCGGGAAACGGCGGGCGCAGCGGCGTGCCGAGGACGAAGTGGCGCTCGGGAACCGCCATCTCGCTCCCACGGCCCGGGAGCGCCGAGTCGGCCGTGATCATGCGCGCCTTGTCCTTGAAGAGATCAGCAAGAAAGCTCATCGAATCAGGATACGGGGCGCGCGATGCTGGCGAAGCGGGCGCGCGACGCCGGCGAAGCGACGCCGCCCGCTACGGGGACCCTGCGGGTCCGGGGACCGGCGGCCGCAGCGTGTTCCGCAGGACCCGCGCCGGGCTCGAGCGCAGGCGCTCGAGGATGCGCTGCTCCTGCGCGGGGGTCAGCCGCTCGGCGTCGACCGCCTCGTCGAGGATCGGCCGGGCGATCCCCGGAGCCGCGCGCCGAATGGCGGCGAGCGCCTCGCGCAGGGTGCTGCGCGCCTCCTGGCTGACGGCCGGCGCGGCGTCGAGGGAGGCCGAGGGATCGCTCAGCTCGAGCAACATCAGATGACGCTCGGCGCGAGTGATCGCTCCCTCGGCGACCGCGCGGTCGAGGATCGGACTGGCGATCGCGGGGGCGCTGGAGGCGATCGCCTCGATCACGCGCTCGAGGACCGCGCGGGCCGCGGGAGAGAGCGTGTCGTCGCGGTCGGGCGCGTGCGGGCGCTCCGCGGCGACCGACCCGAACACTGCGATGCGGCGATGCGGCGGGTACGTGGCGGTGACGGTCATCAGGCTCCTCTTGATTGCTCGCGGCGAGTCTCTCCGGCCTGCGTCAGAGAACACTGAAGACTGCCGAAGAGTTTTCGAAATATGGGGGCTCGGATCTGGCGATCCTGCGCCCGTCGGAGGTTCGCGCGTGGCTTGCCGGCGTCCGGGGCCTCGAGCGGACGATTGCGCGACGGCGAGCCCCGGCGAGCCCCTATCAGGCAGTCAGCGTGATCGCGCCGATCACCAGCGCTATTCCGGTCGCGTCAGCGGCCGAGGGCAGCTGGCCCAGCACGACAAGGCCCATCAGAGCGGCGGTTGCGGGCAGCAGCGCGAGCATCATCGCGAAGCGGGGCCGGGTGAGGCGAGCCATCGCCAGCTGCTCCAGCGAGTAGGGCACGACGGTCGACGCGACCGCGACTATCAGCGCCCGGATGAACAGGTCGAGGTGCGTGAACGCCGGAGCGGCGTGCCAGACGAAGAACGGCGCGAGCACAACAGCACCGATCGCGAGGCCGGCGGCGAGGCCATCCTGGGGGCGCAGCTCGGCGGCGAGCGCGAGGCGATGGCCGAACACGACGTAACCGGCCCACCCGACTCCAGCCGCCAGCGCCCATGCGACACCCACGGCGTTGCCCGAGAGGTGGACGCCGCTGAGCAGGCCGACGCCCGCGACAAGCAACGCCAGACCGGCGAAGTCGCGCCGGCGGTGTGAGCCGATCGCGGCAACCGCCACTGGTCCGACGAACTCGATCGCGACCGCCGTGCCCAGGGCGAGGTGTGCGATCGCGAGATAGAAGGCCACGTTGACCAGCGAGATCGTGATCCCGAACGCAGCGGCACCCGCGAGGCGCCGGCGTGTCCAGGTGGTCTGCCACGGGCGTCGCAGAGCCAGCAGCACAGCTGCCGCGAACAGTGAACGAACCCACGCCAGCGACACGGGCTCGACGTGGTGAAACAGCACGACCGCCACGCCGGCGCCCGCGTACTGCGACAGCGCGCCGACGACCAGCAGCAGTTGGGGCGGCGGCAGCGGCGCGCGTCCCAGCGGGCCTGCTCGCGTGAGGTGCTCCGGCTCCGGCGTCGCGACGGTCAGCGGGCCGGGACTGGGTCGGGGATCATCTGCAGCGAACTCTATGCGCGGCCGTCGCGCTCGCGCCGCGGCCCAGGTCCGGGCGTTCTCGCCGTCGCGCTCTTCAGTCCTCCGCGAGGCGGTAGGCGAGCGCCTCGAGCGCCAGCTCCTCCGTGACGTTCAGGGCGAGCCGCTCACGCGTGTCGGCGACCAGCTCGAGTGCGCGATGCAGGGCGCGCGGCGTGCGGCCGGCCGCCGTCGCCTCAAGCTCGGCGAAACGGTCGGTGGCGTGCACCAGCTCGGGCGCGCCTTCGAGCACCATGCCGGCGTCGCGGTACCACAGCTCGACGAGCCCCAGGCCGATGTCGAGGGTGCTCGCCGTGCTTCGCCGCTGCGCGCGTTTGACCCGCTCGCCGTGCTCGCGCTCGTAGCGCGCCCGCTCCGAGCGCGCGACAAACTCGAGATCGTCGCGATGGCGTTCCTCGAGCTCGCCCGTGCTGCGCTCGCCGGCGCGCTTGGCCAGCTCGAGCAGCGCCCTCCAGGGGTGGTCGCCGAGCTCGCCGCGCAGCGCGCCGACCGCGAAGTTCTGCGCGGCCGAGCGTAGCGCCGGCCCATCGCCGAGCGCCAGCGCGACCGCCCGCTCGCCGTCACCCAGGGCGAGGCGCCCGCAGGCCGCAGCCGTCGCCGGATCCACACCCTCCGCCTCGAGCCGCTGCGCGAGCCGCGCCGCGCTCGGCGGCTCGAAGCGAACCGGCTGGCAGCGCGAGACGACGGTCGGCAGCACCTCACCCGGGCGCGAGGTCGTCAGGATCAGGTGCACGAATGCCGGCGGCTCCTCGAGCGTCTTGAGCAGCCGGTTGGCGGTCGCGTCGTGCATCGTCTCCGCGCGCTCGATCACGAACACTCGCCGGCGCGACTCAAACGGAGTCCGCGCCGCCGCCGCCACAACCGGCTCGTCGATGTCGGCGACCAGCATCTCCGACGCGCCGCTCGGCGTCACCCACGTCAGGTCCGGGTGCGCCCCTCGCGCAACCCGCTCCGCCGCCTGCAGCGGATCTTCGGCGCCGTCCGCGAGCAGCGCTGCGGCGAACGCCCGCGCGACGGCTCGCTTGCCGGCGCCGGCCGGTCCGTGGAACAGGTAGGCGTGCGAGGCCTCCCCCGGCGGCAACGCGGGCATGAGCACCGCGCGCGCATGGGGGTGCTCGTCGATGCCCGGGAGGGTCGCGGAGCCCATGCCCGCCAGCCTAGCCTCAATCCGGCTGAACGGATCGCGATGGCGCCGCTCAGCCGCGTGCCATCGCCTGATCCAGTCCGAGGCGTGCGTCGGCTGCACGCCCGGTTACCATAGTTCGCGCGGCTGGTGCTAGCCTGACTGCAGGCGCGAGGGTGCGCCACCTGCCATGTCCGACGAGCCCGCGCCAGCCGAAGTCAAAAAAGCGCGTGACCTCGCGCATAAGGCGCGCCAGGTCTCCGACGAGCATCAGCGCGCGCACCGCAACGCTGACCCTGCTGATCAAGCCCTGGCCGGTCGCGGCGAGGAGCTAAAGCGCCTGGCGGCGGAGGCGAGCGCCAAGTTTGAGGTGGCGAAGCAGCAGGCGCGTGGGGCCGCGTCAGTGAAGCGGCGTCAGGAGGGCATCGACCACGACGCCCAGTTGCAGGCCCGCCTGCGCGGCGAAGCGCAGGCCCGGCGCGAAGCGGCGGCAGCGTCACCACCGCCGCCACGACGCGGTCATCGGTAGCGACGATCCTCGCCCGCGAGCGGCGAGGCGTCCCTGCTGATCGGTTTGCCCGCGCGCGCGACTGTCTCGAGATGAGCGTAGGTACGAGTAGTCTGTGTAGATGGAGCCGGCGCAGCCAGGCGATCGAGTGAACGTCGCCGGCGGCGCGACCGTGAGCCACGGGATCGTGTTCGACACGCCGAGCAGCGCCAAGGTCGTCGTGGCCGTGGTCGATGCCGGCCGTGGGCCCGTGTTCCGCACGGTTCATCCGACGGCTTTGACCGGGCGGACCGACGAAGGTAGCGAGGACGCGGCGCTGCGTCTGCTCATCCGACGGACCCCGCCACCCGTTCGCGGCGCAGACGGCGGCGGGGTGGGCGTGGGACGGCGGCGCGTCGGACACACGCGTGGGTCGATGCACCGCACGACCGGCAAGTAGCGCGTTGGCCGGAACACGAAAATCTGGCCCCCGGGCTGGAAGTGCCTTCGGTGCGCGAGCGTCCGTAGGCATCCACAAGCTCTCGGTGGCCACGAGCTGCTCCCGAGCTTGACCCCGACTGGCGTGCGCGTCGTCGACGCGCACCGAACTCCACAATGAGAGACGGACAGGCATGGCCTCAGGCGGCAAGAAGAAGACCACGATGGCAAAGCTCACTCGTGAAAGCAGGCTACGCGAGCGGCGGCTGGACAAGCAGGCCAGAAAAGACGCCAGGAAGCAGACGGCGGCAGATCACACCGATCAGCCGATGGGCACGCTGAGCGGCGAGGACGGCGTGTTGGCGCAGCCAGACACCGAGCAGCCCGCCCGACCCTCCGACCTGGTCGCGCCTTGAGCTAGGCACCGGGTACGCCAACACGATGCCACGTGCGTCCGCCGTCGGTGGTGCGCGAAAGCTGCTGGCTCCCGACCGCGCCACCACCCAGCCGCCCGTCGCGGGGAGAGTCCAAGCGGTCGTGGCACGTGCCACAGCGCGGCGTCCAACCTCACCTGCGTCCCGGGCATGCTGACGCTCGCCCCCTTCGAACCGCAGGCGCTTGCAGATTGGCTCTCGGAGCACGGCGCCGCTTATCTCGAGGAACGCGTGGCCTCGGGCGACGATCGCGCGAGCGCGGAGCGGCGGGTCGGCGAAGACCGCCGGCTGCTGTTCCCCGGCGACGCGCCGGCCCCAGGTCAGTTCGTCTACCGGCTGCTTGACGACGGCGTCGCGGTCGGCGTCCTGTGGATCGGAGAGGAGCAGGATGCGCCGCCCGAGCACTGGTGGGTCTGGACGATCGAGATCGACGAGCCGTTTCGAGGCCGCGGATTCGGCCGCGCGGCGATTGAGCTCGCCGAGGAGGAAGCGCGGCGCAACGGCGCGAAGCAACTCGGGCTCAACGTGTTCGGCGACAACCACGTCGCACGCTCGCTGTACGCAAGCCTCGGCTACGAGATCTCGCGCCTGCAGATGCACAAGGCGCTGTGAGCCTCGTTCAGACGCCGGCACTCGACTCGGGCGCCCTGATCCTCGCCAACACCCTGCCGGCGTGCCGGCGAGCGAGCGGCGAGCCCACGACAGCGGGCTCACCGCAGGACGCTGTGCAGCGCCGGAGCATGATCACGGTCTGGGTCTGGCGTGCGTCAGCGCGTCGGGGTTGACGACGTTGATCGGCGCGCCCGCCGCATAGGCGTTGATCTGGTCGAAGATCTCGGCGAACTGCAGCTCGTATTCGTCATGCGTGACGTAGCCGATGTGCGGTGTGCAGACCACGTTGCTCAGCCGCAGCAGCGGATCGCCGGCGTCGAGCAGCGGCTCCTGGTCGAACACGTCGACCGCCGCCATGCCGGGACGCCCGGCGCCCAGCGCGGCCACGAGCGCGCCCGGCTCGATCAGCCCGGCGCGGCTGGTGTTGACCAGCAGCGCATCGGCCTTCATCTGAACGAGGTCCGCGGCGGTGACGATTCCGCGCGTCGCCTCGACCAGCCGCAGGTGCAGCGAAATCACGTCGCACTCGGCAAAGAACGCCTCTCTGCTCTCGGCCACACGGTGACCGTCGGCGCGCGCCTGGGCGCGGGAGGACTCGCGCGCCAGGACCTCAACCGCCATCCCGAACGCCCTGCCGTAGCCGGCGACGACCCTGCCGATCCGACCGTAGCCGTAGATGCCGAGTGTCTTGTGGCGCAGCGAGGCGCCGACGCCGATCTGCCAGGTGCCGGCCTGCAGCGACGCCATCTGCTGGGGGATCTCGCGCATCGCGGCGAGCACAAGCCCCCAGGTCAGCTCGGCGGCAGCGTAGGACGGGGTGTCGGCATGCTGGCTCGATGACACAATCACGCCGAGCCGCGTGCACGCATCGACGTCGATGTGGGGATACACGCTTCGCTGGCTGATCAGCCGCAGGTCGCCCAGCAGCTCGAGCAGGGGCGCACGGATCTGCGTGCGCTCGCGGATCAGCACGAGCGCCTCGCAGCCGCGCAACCGCTCGGCCAGCGCGCCGACCTCCTGCACGTGGCTGTTGTGGATCGAGACCTCGTGGCCCGCCAGCTTCTCGAAGCAGCGCAGCGTGCGCAGCGTGTCGAAATAGTCATCGAGGATCGAGACCCTCACGGCCACCTCTCGAACGGGTCCGGCCAGCCGGCGAGCACGAGCAACGATAGGCGAGCGCGCGGCGCGCTCGCCAGGCGCCGACGATTGGGGCGCAACGTTCCCGGAAGGCCCACTAGTCTGAGCGCGTGCCCGCGCGACTGATCACGATCGAGGGAATCGACGGCGCCGGCAAGACGACGCTGGCGGCCGGTCTGCGCGAGGCGCTGGTGGCGCGCGGCATCGACGCGGTCGCGCTCCGCGAGCCGGGCGGTGTCGCGCTCGCCGAGCGGATCCGCTCGCTGGTCAAGGATCCGCGGCTCGAAATCGCCGACCGCGCCGAGGCGCTGCTGTATGCGGCCTCGCGCGCGCAACTTGTCGCCGAGCGTGTGGAGCCCGAGCTAGCGGCCGGACGGTGGGTCCTGCTCGACCGCTATGTCGACTCCTCGCTGGCCTACCAGGGAGCCGGGCGCGGGCTCGGGCTCGACGCGGTCCGGGCGATCAACGAGTTCGCGACCGCGGGCCTGAGCGCCGATCGCACGCTGCTGCTGGCGATCGACCCCTCGGCCGGGCGGGCGCGCCGAGGCGACCGCGGCGAGGACGCCGACCGGCTCGAGCGCGAGGCCGACGAGTTCTTCGCGCGGATCGCAGCGGGCTACGCGTCGCTCGCCGCCGCCGAGCCGGCGCGAATCCGCACGCTGGACGCGACGCTCGCGCCCGAGCAGCTGCTGGCGGCGGCGCTGGCGGAGCTCGCCGACCTGTTCGAGTGAGCTGCGGGCCTCGCGCGGCCGGCGATCCTGTCCGCAGGGGACCTGCGCGACGGCCGCGCTTGGACCTTCTAGGATGCCCGCGTGGTGATCGCCTTCGCAGTCCTGCTCGCGCTGCTCGCGCTCGCCGCCCTGACCGTCGTCGTGCTCAACCTGCTGGCCCTCGATCCGCCGTGGCTGGCGCAGACCCGCCACGCGCTCGCCGAGGCGCGCTACCGCGCCGCCGGCGTGCTCGCGGAGTTCGGCGACTGGTTGCGGCTGGGACGCTAGGCAATGCCTGCGGCCCCCGCTCAAACGCCGCCGGGAGAGGTCCGCGAGCTGGATGTCGGCGAGACCCGTCGTGCACACGCTGCGATGCACTGGCTGCGGCCCGCTTATGAGAACGAACAGGCGTTCGTGGAACGCGTCGATGGGGTGCTGCGGCCCGGCGGTTACAGGCTGGTCGCGAGCCTGCTGCCCGGCCGGGACCAGGCCGTGGCGGTGGCGGGGTTCCGCGTCAGCGACAGCCTCGCGTGGGGTCACCATCTCTACGTCGACGACCTCTCCACAGCTCCCTGAAGCGCGCGGCGAGGGTCACGCCGGGGCGCTGCTGCGCTGGCTGGAGGCCGAGGGACGCAGACTTGATTGCGTGCAGCTGCATCTGGACTCGGGCACCGGCGCGCAGCGCTTCGACGCGCACCGCCTCTACTACAACCACGGGCTGGCGATCTACTCGCATCACTTCGCCCGCGGGCTGTAGACCGCGCCGGCTGCCGGCTTGCGCGCGCCGGCGATTGCGTGGACCCCGCCTGCCAGTGTCTGCGCGTCCGGCTCGATCAGCCCGGCGGCGCCCACCATCAGCTCGATGTCGGGCGTGCGACGAAGCGCGACGTGGCATTGCTGCATGCGGCGCATCAACGCATGGCGAGTCGCATGATCCGCAGGTCGGTCGTCCTGTCGGCGATCACGATTCGGCCACCCGGAGCGAGGACTCGCGCCATCTTCACCATCGCGCTCTCAGGCGCCGGATAGTGGTGAAACGACGTCGTTCAGAGAACCGCGGTGAAGGCGCCGCCCTCGAACGGAAGCGCCTCGGCGTCGGCCTCCCCCACTCGACGTTTGCCATGCCGGCCGCGAGCTCACGGCCGCGCGCAATCATCTCGCCCGAGAGGTCGACGCCAACCGATCGCTGTCGCGGCTGCGGTGCGTACAGCGACGCCGGTGCCGCAGCCGACATCGATCAGCCGGTCGGCAGGCGCGAGCGCGAGCGTGTCGACGGCTGCCTGTTACGCGGCCGCGAGCCAACGCGACACCCGATCGCTGTCATACCACGGGCCCAGCGATCGAAGTGCGTGCGGCTGGACGCGTTCTTCGAGGCGGCGTTGGTGGCGGTCACGACG
>PMKB01000147.1 GCA_003157595.1 Solirubrobacterales bacterium | reverse complement strand
ACGAGTCGCGGGCTGATCTCCGAGAGACTGGCCACTCGAGCACTCGGTATCGCGCGTCAGCTGGCTGCCGACCCACGCATCGACGTACTGTCGATCACCGACAATCCTGCCGGCGATGCGATGCTCTCGGCCGACACAATGGGGACCGACCTCATATCTCGCGGCCAGGAGGTGATCATCCACCTTGCATGCAAGGACTGGAATCGCAACGCGATCCAGAGCCGAGCGTGGAAGCTTGCCTCAGAGGGATTCCACAACATCCTTGCCCTGACCGGCGACGCCCCTATCCGTGGGTACAAGGGCGTGGCGGCGCCGGTGTTCGACATCGACTCGGTCGGACTCTTGAGGATGTACAGCGACATGAACGCCGGCACTGTCATCCACGGCCGAGCCGAGGACGAGATCGAGCGCACCCGGTTCTTCCTCGGCGCTGTGGTTACCAATCACAAGCGCAACGAGAACGAGGTTATGCCCCAACTGCTCAAGCTGCGCAAGAAGGTCGACAACGGAGCGCGTTTCGTCATCAACCAGATCGGCTACAACGCCCGCAAGGACCACGAGCTCCTTCGCTGGGTCGAGCAAGAGGGCCTTGACGTTTCGCTGCTGGCCAACGTCTTCGTGCTCTCACGCGCGGCCGCGCAGGTCTTTCACACCGAACGCATCCCCGGGGTGTGCATCTCCGATGAACTCATGCGGATCGTCCAGCGAGAGTCGAGATCGCCAGACAAGGGACGGCGCTTCTTTCTCGACCTTGCGGCCCGCCAGGTCGCGATCGCCCGCGGCCTTGGCTTCCGCGGTTCATACCTTGGCGGGCACCTCGCCGCGGACGACTACGCCACAATCCTTGACGCGGCCAAGGGCTATGAGTCTGGCTGGCACGACCTTGCACGAGAGCTCCAGTACGACCTTCCCGGGGAGTGGTACCTCTACGAACGCGACGAGCAGTCCGGGCTCGCGTCGAACGAGTTCAATCGAGCCTATCTCGAGTCGCTCGGGCGGCGCCGCCGCGGCCGCGGCGCACCGTTGCGCTATCGATTGAGTCGCGTGGTGCACAGCGCAATCTTCGCCGAGGGCGCCCGCGGGTTTGGGTTCGGACGTGCCTTTTACCGACGCGTCGAGCGGGCGCCCACCGTGGTCGCCAAGTCACTGCACGTCGTCGAGCAGGTGGCCAAGGTCCCGCTGTTCCAATGCCGAGACTGCGGCGACTGTTCACTACCCGACATCGCCTATCTTTGCCCCGAATCGCAATGCGCCAAGAACCAGCGCAACGGACCGTGTGGAGGCACCCGCGAGGACAGCAAGTGCGAGATCGGCGACAAGACCTGCATCTGGGCGCTCGCCTACGACCGGTTGAAGCCCTACAGCGAAGAGCTGACGATGCTCGACGGCCCGGTCGTCATCAAAGACAATGCTCTGGCACGCACCAGTGCCTGGGCGAACACGTTCCTCGGACGCGATCACCATGCTGGCTCAGGCGACGCTGACAGTTCGGCCTCGAGCTAGGCTCTGTGCCCCAGACTCGGGATCTGGCCCGCGTCGCATCCACCGATCGTCCGGCCTCGCGCCAACTCAGCTGAACGCCGTCAGACCGAGCGCCGGTCGAGGGTCAGCCCACGGTTCGCCGGCTGCGGACCAGTCCTTCACCGAACTGCGTCGGCGCTAACTTGCGTGCGCCGAGGGCCAGGCGGCCGAGCCGGCGTCGACTGGCAGCGCCACACCCGTGATGAACGAAGCCTCTTCCCGACAGGGCCATACGGGCGTGAGGGCGCGATCGGTGTTTGCTCATGCGCGGTGGTCGTGGGTGGCGTTCGCAACGGGGTCGGCTCGGTGACCAGGGAAGGATGTTCGTGGACGCCTCCGGCCTGCCGACAGCTGTAGCGGAAGACCCAACGAGGCTGCGCGGCTGCACGCTCGTGCGGTGCCACGATGCTGACCGCTGGCTGGCCGCCGGCATGTTGCGGCGGGCTCGCCCAAGAACCCGAACTTGCGCAGCGACCTCCTCAGCGCGTAAGGTGTGCGCGCGGTGAGCACTCGTGCACACCGCGCCCACCTATGGCAGCGATCGTCCAGATCAACGACGCACAATGACAGCGGCGCGTCGGGGCGAGGATTTTGGGGCGTTTGGCGCATGAGTTGCGTGTGTGGTGGGGGTTTTGGTTTGGCGGCGATTTGCATAGGCGTGGGCCAAGGCCTCGCCGTGATCTTGGAGGATTGAAGTGTGACTGGTGTGACTGGCGGGGATGATGTGGACGGTGGGCCGCGGCGGATCTATGATCCGGTGGCTGATACGCCGTTGTCGTATGTGCGTGAAGGGGTGGGGTTGCATCCGCCGCTTGACTTTGCGGAGTATAAGTCGACGCGGTTGCGTCATCCGCAGCGGCCGTTGGTCTATTTGCCGCAGGGTGTCACTGAGGTGACTGGTCCGGTGCTTGGTTTGCTGGCGCCTGTCAGTGCGCTTGATAGCGATTTGACTCGTCAGCATGCGGGTGAGCCGATTGGTGAGCGTACGATTGTCTTTGGGCGTGTTTTTGATACTGAGGGCAAGCCGTTGCGTAATACGCTGGTCGAGGTTTGGCAGGCTAATGCGTGCGGGCGCTACCGTCATCGTTGGGATCGTTTTCCGGCGCCGCTTGACCCCAATTTCAGCGGCGCAGGTCGTGCGGTGACCGACGAGGAGGGCCGCTACCGCTTCGTGACAATCAAGCCGGGGCCGTATCCGTGGGGTAATCACTACAACGCGTGGCGTCCGGCGCATATTCATTTCTCGTTGCTTGGGCGCGCGTTTGCGCAGCGGCTTGTGACGCAGATGTATTTTCCGGGCGACCCGTTGTTTCGCTATGACCCAATCTTCAATTCGATTCCTGACGAGGCGGGCCGCGACCGTCTGATTTCACGTTTCTCGATCGTGGAGACCGAGCCGAACTGGGCGCTGGCTTATGAGTTTGACATTTATTTGCGTGGTCCGGGAGCGACCCCGTTTGAGGAGGCGTTGTGATCTTTCCGAGCACACCGTCGCAGACGGTTGGCCCGTATTTCGCGATCGGCATGCCGTGGCCGGAGGGTCCGCACGCGGTTGCGCCGGGTACTGTCGGGGCGGTCACGATTCGCGGCACGGTCTATGACGGTGCTGGCGTGCCGATCCCGGATTTCTTGCTCGAGACCTGGCAGGCTGATCCGGCCGGTCGGTTCGTCGATCTGTGGGGTCATGGCGGCCCGTCGGAGCTGGCGGGGTTTCGTGGTTTCGCGCGTGTCGGTCATGAGGACGGTGATGGCAGCTTTGAGTTGCTGACGGTGAAGCCAGGCGCGCTGGTGCTGGGTAGCGGTGCGATCGCGGCTCCGCATATCGATGTGTCGCTGTTCGCGCGCGGGCTGTTGCACCGTTGTGTCACGCGCTTCTATTTCGCGGACGAGCAAGCCGCCAACGCGGCCGACCCTGTGCTCGCAACGGTCCCGCCGGAGCGCCGCGAAACCCTGCTCGCGAGGGTCGCCGAGGGCGGCTATGAGATCGACATCCACCTCCAAGGACCCCACGAAACCGTGTTCTTTGCGCTCTGACAGTCCGTCCGAGACCCCCCCACGCCCAGCCACCAGATGAACCCCGTCGGCCTCTTCGGCCGCTCAACGCACGCGGGCCAGTGGCGGCACACCTCACGGACGCGGGTGGCTGTGGCCGGACCCCGTTCATCGGTCC
>PMKB01000143.1 GCA_003157595.1 Solirubrobacterales bacterium | reverse complement strand
GGTGAACTGCGAGGAGGGAGGCTGCGATCGTTACGCGAATCGGGAGAAGTACGGGTCAGGCAAAGGCTACGATCTCTGCATCTGCGTCCACGCCGAGCAGAACGCGCTGCTGTCCGCGGCTCGCTTCGGCAGCCCCGTCGAGGGCTCCGTTCTTTACTCCACGCTGCGACCATGCTTCGGCTGCACCAAGGAGGCCCTCCAAGCTCACGTACAAGCCATCTACTTCCTCCACGACTGGGCCCATCCAGACGAGAAGGTCCAAGCCGAATATGCGCGCATCCAAGCCGCCATTCCAGGCGGCGTACGCCCTCTCTCTGGCATCGTGGACCCGGAGGAGGTCGAGAGCGAGAACGCACCGCTTGAGGGCACCGGCCACGAGCCCGAGGGTGAGGAACCCACCGCCGATGTCGAGGTCGCCTCGCCATAGCACGCGGGCCTGTGGACGGGCAAGCGGGAAGTGCCCCCAAACGTCCGATCCCCGTCGTAGGGTCGGACCATGGAACGCGGTTCAGACCTCGACCACACGAGCAATCTCAATCACGCTGAAGGACCGCCACGAACGACGCTGCACGTGGAATTCAGATGCTCCCGATGCGGCGGCGGAACCGCGTTCGATGGAGGCGGCGGCGAATGGTGTCCTCGCTGCCGCACTTCCGAACACGTGACTGCGAAACGGCACCTTTACCGCCTCGCTGACATAGAGCTCGACTAGCGGCCGACTACGGCTCGAAAAGGTCGGCGACCTCGGCGTACACCTCCGCCAGAATGGACAGCGTGAAGTCGGCGGGATGGCCGGCCATGAGCCGACCATAGGTTGCGCGTCCTTCGGCTACCAGGTCCCGCTGGCCCTTCCGGGCGTGCCGGCCGCCCTTTTCCTCCCCAGGGACCTCATCCGTCGGTCTCCACACCCAATCGTGTTCGCGCGGCGGCCAGCGCCCACCCCGGTTGTAGGGGATAAAGAGCAGAGCGTCGGCCCACTGATGCTGGACCGCGTTCCTGACCCAGCGGACCGCCGGCACGGTCTGTGCGCCAGACACCGCGTCTAGCTCAAACCAGAACTCGCTCGGTGGGGTATTGCCGAACGGTCGCCATTCTCTCGTTAGGTGGTCATCGAGGGTGACTGCGTGCCAGAGAGCTTCGGCCAGAGGACCGTATGCCCCGACGGCAGCGGCGCGAGCGCTGGCCCGCCGAAAGCGCCCAACCGCTAGCTGGAACGCGTGTAGCTGAACGCGGAAGGTGACGACCGACTTCGTGCTCGCCATCGCAACACCATCGCACAGCTTATGCGCTGGCCCGAGGATGCTCGCGGTCCCAAGTGTCGTCGCAGCGCCAGCAGATGGTCTCATCGACACCGGTGTGGTTGCGTTCGGCGGCCGCCAGCTCTTCGGGGCTGTAAATCTCGGCCAGGCGTTCGGGCGCGATGGCTACGAGGCGGCCCGTCACGAACCAGCGTCCGCAGTCGTAGCAGGTCTTGTAGTCGCCGTTGAAGCAGTGGTTGCACAGGTGGATGGTCTCCGCCTCGTCGGCGGCGCCGTAGTCGATCTCGGACAGCTCTTCGCGGGCGAACACCTGGCCGCAATCGTCGCAGCGTTCCTCGTCAGCGAGGAGCGGGCCGAAAGGAAACTTGTGCTCGTCGGGTGCGGGTTCGCTGCCCGGCGGCGGCTCAATCGGAGTGCGCACAGAGACTCTTAGTGAGCCAGGCCGGGTTTGACGGAGGTGCTGATTCCAGGATTCTGTCCTGGGGGAAGGCGAGGCTCTGTTGATGCCAAGACCGAAGAAGTATCCGGACGAGTTGATGGAGCGTGGTGTGCGGCTCGTGTTTGAGTCGGGCCGTCCGATCGCGCGCGTTGCGGCGGATTTGGGCGTTCACCACGAGGCTCTGCGCAAGCGGGTTCGCCGGGCGGAGGCCGATAGCGGTGCGCGGACGGATTTGTTGAGCACGGCCGAGCGTGAGGAGATTCGGAGGCTGCGCAAGGAGAACTTCGAGTTGCGTCGTGCGAACGAGATCTTGAAGTCGGCGTCGGTGTTTTTCGCCAAGGAGCTCGACACAGACCGAACGAAGTGAGCCGCTATATCGATGAGCATCGCGGTCGCTTCGGGGTCGAGCCGATCTGCTGGACTTTGGACGTGTCGGCGTCCGCCTATTATCAGCGCGCCACCGGGGAGCGCTGCGATCGCGTGGTCGAGGACGAGCGGCTGCTCGAGTTGATCAAGACGACCCACGCCGCGAACTACTTCGCCTACGGCTACCGGCGGATGTGGAAGGCGCTGCTAAGGGCCGGGGAGAGTGTGCCGCGCTGCCGTGTGCAGCGGCTGATGCGCCAGCACGGGATCGTCGGCGCGAAGCGTCGTGGCAAGCCGTGGCGCACGACAAACGCCGACCCGGCGGCTCACCGTCGCCCGGATCTCGTTCAGCGTGACTTCGCCGCGTCGGCACCGAACGAGCTGTGGCTGGCGGACTTCACGTATCTGCGCTGCTGGGCGGGCGTCGTGTTCTTCAGCTTCGTGATCGA
>PMKB01000048.1 GCA_003157595.1 Solirubrobacterales bacterium | reverse complement strand
TACCACTTGGTCGCCTGCTCGGAGCCGACCGGAAGATAGGAGACGACCACGTCGGTGTGGGTGTCGCGCAGGATTCCGACGATGTCGGCGGTCTCGCCCGGGGCCTTGGTGATCTTCTGCGAGAGGTACTTGCCGAGCCCGTCGTGGGTCATGCCGCGCTGGACCTGGATGCCGACATGCGCCGGCACCTCGGCGAACTTGATCGTGTTGTTCTGACCCGACCAGATCGCCTCGCCAAGATCCTTGCCGACCTTCTCAGCATCGATGTCGAAGGCGGCGGTGAACTCGATGTCACGGACGTGGTAGCCGCCGAGATCGACGTGCATCAGGCCCGGAACCGACTGCGCGGGGTCGGCGTCGCGGTAGTAGTGGATGCCCTGAATGAAGGCCGAGGCGCAGTTGCCGACGCCGATGATCGCTACGCGCACCTTGTCCTGCTGGCGGCCGGCGCTGCCGTTGGTGTGGGCCGCATGGCCGTTGGTGGTGCTCACTTGTTCATCCCCTCTCGAATTCTTAAACAGAGGTTACTCGGCGGCGCCCGCACGGTTACGCCCGGCGCGGGGCGCCAAGGCGCTCAGGCGCTCAGCGGTGCGGCGAGCCAGCCGTCACGTTCGGCTCAGCTCGCCGTGGACGTGGACGACGCGTTGCAGGACGGTGATCGTGCTCAGGATCGCGAGCACGTAGACGGCCACGACGAGCAGGTCGAAGTGGCCGAGCGAGGCGCCGCGCGCGAAGACCAGGCCGATCGAGAGGATCACCACGCGCACGGCGCGGGTCGCGATGCCGACCTTGCACTCGACCCCGAGCGCCTCCGCGCGGGCGCGGGTGTAGGAGACCATCAGCGAGGCGAGCACGGCGATGACGACGGCCGCAACGGCCAGCTCGTCGTGCTGGCGCGCGAAGCTGACCGCGACCGCGGTCAGGACGATCCCCTCCTCGCAGCGGTCGAGCGTCGAGTCAAGGAACGCGCCGAAGGCCGTGCCCTTGCCCGACATCCGCGAGTAGCGCCCGTCGAGGGTGTCCATGATCGAGCCGATGATGAAGGCGAGCCCGCCGAGGAAGAACAGCTGGCGCCAGACGAGCGCCGCGGCAAGCAGGTTCAGCGCGAGCCCGGTCAGCGAGATCGCGTTCGGCGTCAGTCGCGAGTCGATCAGGCGGTTGCGCATCATCGCCCGCCCCTGCACAGACGCCAGCGGCGCGATCACGCGGCGCTCGCGCCGCGGCGGGCGTTCGGTGGCCGGCGGCGTGCTCACGTGACCGGGACCGGCGCGTGCTGCGAAGTCCCGGCGGGAGCGTGCGCCGGTGTGCGGAAGGTCCACGCGTGCGGTCTCAGCGCGGCGAGCGCTCGCGCGGCGGCGAACGAGACGCCGGCGACCAGCAGCCCGAGCACGGCGTCGATCAGGAAGTGATTGGCGGTGATCACGGTCATGAACGTGATGAACACCGGCCACAGTGCCCAGAAGACCTTGGCGACGCGCAGGCGCACCAGCCGCGACAGCGTCCAGCCGAGCATGACGGCGCAGGCGACGTGCATCGACGGGACCGCCGCATACTGGTTGAAGAAGACCTTGGCGATCGTGCTGTTGGTGCTGCCGTGGGTGATCTGGCTGAGGCTGTCAATGAAGCCCCACTCGGGCAGGAAGCGCGGCGGCGCGGTCGGGAACAGGCCGTAGCCGAGCAGGCCGATCGCCATGCCGACGAACAGCATGTTGCGAACGAAGTAGTAGCTGCGGTTGTGCGCGATGTAGAGATAGAGCAGCAGCGCGATCAGGATCGTGGTCTGGGCGTTGATGTAGATGTAGGCCGCGACGAGAACGAGCAGATGGCTGCTCGTCGCCCAGGCCTGGATCTGGGGCTCGACGAAGATGTGCAGCGAGCGCTCGAGTGAGATCAGCTCACGGGCGTGGGCGAAGGCGACGACGGTGTTGCCGCCCACGATGCCCTCGACGAGGCGGTAGAGCAGGTACGCGAAGCCGAACAGGGCACACTGGCGCAGCAGATCGACCCGTCCGTTCGGCAAAACGCGTCCCCGCATGAGAGCGAGGCGAGCCGTCATCCGGGCTGATCGTATCGAGCCGCTCAGCTTCGCGTGAGAAAGTTCGCGACCGTCTCGATCACGTCCGGACGGTCGAGCCAGGGCCAGTGCCCGGCGTCCGCCAGCAGTGCCAGCTCGCATTCGCCGCCGAGCTTGGCGGCGTACTGCCCGGCGACGCGGGACGGGATGAACGGATCGCACTCGCCCCAGACGATCAGCGCCGGCGCGTCGAGTTCTCCAAGCCTCGAGCCGGCGCTCGCCAGCGTTGTCGGCTTCACGCTGCGGTAGAGCTTGAGGATCGCTCGTTGCGTGCCGAAGTCGAGCGTCGTGTACATCTCGCGCAGCTCGCGCTCGGGGATCGGCGTGGCGTTCGCACGGCGTAGCGCGCGACGCAGCAGCCGCGGCGTCAGGCTGCCCATCAGCAGCTCGCCGAGCACCGGAGTGCGCCAGATGCGCGCGACCCGGTGCCACTCATAGCCGTCCAACAGCGGCAGCGCGTCGATCAGCACGATCCGCGCCACGCGTTGCGGCGAGCGCTGCGCGAAGGCGAGCGCCGCGGCGCCCCAGTCGTGCATCACGAGGTTGACGCGCTCCAGCTCGCGCCAGTCCAGGAACCGCTCGAGGTAGCCGTCGTAGCCGGCGATCGAGAACGGGAAGGTCGCGGCCTTGACGGCGTCGCCGAAGCCCGGCAGATCGAGCGCCACCCCGCCGGTGCGCTCGAGGAAGGGCTGCCACATCAGCGAGCTGTTCGGCACGCCGTGGACGTACAGCGTCGGCTCCTCGTCGCCGGGCGCGGAGCGCCAGCTGACGGGCTCGCCGTCGATCTCGTTGGTGTGGTGGGTGACCTCCGCCATCCCGACGCGCGAGGATAGCGCCGTGGCCGATCCCACTTACAGGCGAGCGGACCGTGCGCGCGTGGTGCGCCTGCGCGACCGGCTGCGCGAGATCTACGGCAAGCCCAGCGCGCCGCCGCACGGGCGAGCGCTCGACGAGCTGATCCTGACGGTGCTCTCGCAGAGCACCAACGACCGCAATCGCGACGTCGCTTTCCTCGCGCTGCGCCGGCGCTTCGGCGACCCGCAGGCCGGGACGATCGACTGGCGGGCGCTCCGCGACGCGCCGCTCGCGCAGGTCGAGGAGGCGATCCGCCCGGGCGGCATCTCGAAGGTCAAGTCGACGCGAATCCAGGCGATTCTGCGCGCGATCGGCGAGCNNGCAAGACCGCGGCGTGCGTGCTGCTGTTCAGCTTCGGGCTGCGCGAGATCCCCGTGGACACGCATGTGGCGCGTGTCGGCACGCGGCTCGGGCTGCTGCGCCCCGGCGCCCCGTTCGAGGAGCTCCACGACACGATGCTCGCGCTGGCGCGGCCCGGCGAGGAGCTCGAGCTGCACCTGAACCTGCTGCGCCACGGCCGGCGGACCTGCTTCGCGCGTGCGCCGGTGTGCGCGCGCTGCGAGCTGGCGCGGAGCTGCCCGCGGGTGGGCGTTGCCTGACGCGAGCCGCGAGCCGCGAGCCG
>PMKB01000008.1:9311-23734 GCA_003157595.1 Solirubrobacterales bacterium | reverse complement strand
TGGGCGGCTGCGTGGGCGGCTGCGGGTGCGTGGGCGGCTGCGGGGGTACCCCCGCACCGGGACGTCCGTGTCCGCCTCAGCGGTTCTCGATCGTGACCAGAGTCCCGATTGGCGTGTGCGGCCAGACCGTCGCGGCGGCGGCGANNGAAGTAGCTGATCCAGCGGATGCCCGGGTCGTGATAGTGCGAGCCGTCGGGGTTCGTTCCGGTCATCGTTCCGACCGGGATGTGTTCGAACACCTCGAAGGTGCCGGGCTGCGTCGGCCGCGAGGGGATGCCGGTGTTCCCGGGCGAGGTGAGGACGACGTGCCCGGCGCTCCAGAGCGTCAGCTTCTGCGGGATCTGGCTGTGCACATAGACGTAGCTGTACGGCGTGCCGTAGTGGCGGCCGGCGACCGCGTCGCTCAGCAGCGCGTGCCAGACCAGCGGTCCGGCGAGGCCGTCGACGGCGAGGCCGTGGGTGTGTTCGAACGTCATGATGGCGCCGCGGTCGATCTGGTTCGGTTGCCCCAGGTGCCACAGCGCGGTCAGCTCGGCAGGCGTGTTCGGGTAGCGCCAGCTGAAGCTGCCCTGGGGCGGTGCGACTGCCGCAACCGTCTGCGCGAGCGTGGTAGCGGCGACGGCCGGGCCCGCCGGCTTCCAGTCGAGCGGCAGGTAGCCCTCCTGCGCGAGCAGCTGCTGCAGCCGCAGCGTCGAGCCGAGCGGCACGTTCCAGGAGAGCCGCTCGCTCGGCGCAGCGAGAGCGCCAGACGGCGCTGCGACCGCCATGGGCGCAGGCAGCGCGACGCTCAGCTGGCTGCCGAGTGGAGCGCCGAGGCCCGTGGGCGTGAACACCAGCGTGTGGCTGTCGGTCTCACGCCACGAGCCCGGTGTGGCCGGTGTGAGCGTCGGGCGCTTGGAGCCAAGGAGCGTCGCCACAGGCTCGGAGAAGCTCAGCGTGATCGTGCCGGCAGGCGCCAGGTTCGAGCCAGGTGCCGGGGTGGCGAACAGGACCGGCGAGCGTGACGGCGGCAGCCAGGTCACAGTGAGCGGCGCGCCCAGCTTCTCCCACGGTCGCACGGCAGCGCTGATCGCGGCGGTGCCCGCGCCGCCGAGGCCGGCGAGTGTGACCGTGCGGGTGGGGCCGGAGAGGGCGAGGCGGAGGGCGGGTTGGCCCGCGGTGGAATATGCGAGCGCGCTGACTGGTTGGTCGAAGCTGACCCGCACCGGCGCTCCCGGCGCGACCGTCAACCAGGAGTCGCCGGCCTGCGCGACGGGCGCGCGCACGGTCAGGCGCTCGTCACGCAGGCTGCCGAGCGCCCAGCCCAGCCAGCCGGGCCGGCGGATCACGACATCCACCGAGATCAGCTCGCCCGGGGAGACCTGCTCCATCGGCGTCAGGCGCCCGCCGTCACGCCTCAGCGGGATTGGGCTCCCGTCCGGTCCGAATGCCGCGGCCCGCACGAGCGTGCCGGCGAACGTCTGCATCGTGACCTTCGCAAGCGCCGACGGATCGGTGGAGAGAGTCGCTCCCGACCAGACGGTCACGATCAGGACCGCTGCGGCAATCACCAGAGCCGCCAAACCGACGAGGGCGGCAAGCAGTCCTCGCCGCCTGCGGCGTCCATGCGGAGCGACCGGACGCTGCTCGATCACCCTGACGACCACACGGACAGCATAGGCACCTGGCGGACCGCTTCAGGCTGCTTCGTGACGATCAGCGCAGGTCGCGCGCCCGCTTCTGCTCGCGGGCGGCACGCCCGCTGGCGACGCGCAGCTTGAGCGCCTCGCGGTGCGCCTCCTCGTTGCGGCGGGCCACCTCCTTGATCAGGTCGTTGAACGACGTCGACGCCGGCGCCGGTCGCTCGGAGCCTCGCTGTTCGGCGGGGTCGGGCATATGGCTTTGCCTCCTTGCTGCTCCGCGTTTGGCAAGGCCACAGGAGAATGCGGGAGCTGGGGCACTCAATGGTGGAGCTTCTCCTCCAGTGTAGCCGCCGGGCGGACCATCCGGCCGGCGGCCCGCTGACGGGACGATCGCAGGCCGGCGCGCCGCTGGGCAGGTCCCCGCGGCGCGTCGAGGCTGCCGCTAGCAGGCGACCACGACGAACCAGCGGCCGTCGTGCAGCACGGTGCCTCCCAGTTCGTCGGCGAGCTCGGAAGCACCAAAGAAGCGCTTGTACACGCGGTGGCGCGAACCGTCGTTCAGCACGCGCTCCTGCCATCCGACCGGCTCGACGCCGTCGCGCAGGGCCGAGTCCACGACCACCAGATCGGGTGCGACGCGTCTTGACTCGGCGAGGAAGGCCTCACGCTCGGCGGGTGGCAGGTGCCCGTAGAAGTGGCTCGTGAAGACGATGTCGAAGTCGTCGTCGACGAACGGCAACGGAAGCGCCTCGCCACAGATCACGCGGTCGCCATGGCCGATGCGAGTGGCAGCGATCGCCAGCATCTCGGTGCTCTGGTCGAGCGCCGTGACCTCGCCGCTCAGATGGGAGGTGAGGAAGCCGGTGCCGCAGCCGACGTCGAGCACGCGCAGCGGGGGAAGCCCGGCCACGATCTCGATCAGCTCGGCGACCTCCTCGTTCCAGCCGGGCCGGTCGCGCTGCGCGAACAACCCGGTCCCCAGCCACCAGTCGTCGTACTCGGGGGCGCGCTGCGCGTAGTAGCTGCGCGTCGTCTCGTCAAACAGGAAGTCGCTCATCGAGTCGAGTTTATGGTGGTGGAATGAACCCTGGCTCTCCGCTTCGCCGGATCCCGCCGCCGGTGCGGCCGCGACGCGCGTGGTTCGTGTTCGCCACGACCGCGGTGACCGGCACGATCGCCGCCGCGGTCCTATCGTCGCCGTGGTCGGTCGTCTGCGGCGTGCTCGCCGCGCTCGGAGCCACCGGCGCGTTCGCGATGTTCGTGGTGATCGTCGTGCTCGAGGACGGCGAGGACCTCAGCGGCGGCGAAGCCGGCGAAGACGGCGGGGACCGCGGGGGCCACGAAGAGCGCGACGGCCGCGGGGGCCACGAAGAGCGCGGGGACCGGAAGGGTCGCGAGGGCCACGCGAACTCTTCGCGCCGCGACGGCGAGGGGCCGCGGGGACCGCTGCGACCGCGCGGACGCGGCGATCCTTAGAGTGGCGTCGCTCAAAATGAGCGTACGCCGTAAACGCACCGCGTCACGGTTGCCTTCTCCGTCGCTCGAGGAAGGCAACCACACACGAGGCGACAGCCGTCACGGCGACCCGGATCGGGCGGGCTGCTTCAAGCAGCGCTGCCGGCCCGCTCGCGCGGGCAGAGCGCGCTCGCGCGCTTCAACCCTCGCTGTGTTCCGGCTCGTGGTCGTGAGCTTCGCCCGCGAAGTCTGACGGGCCGGCTTCGCCGACCGCCGGTGCTTCCTCGAGCCCGGGCTCGTCGTGCGCCTCGTCGAGCGCGTCGGCGTCCGGCTCGGTCTCGCCGCCGCCGTGGCGCTCGGCATGCAGGCGCTCCAGCACCTGCAGGTCTGCGAGCTTGCGCTCGAGGCGCTCCATCTTCCGACGCACGTCGTCGATCGGCATCGCGTCAAGCCAGGCCTTGTAGGACTCGTGCGTCATGGCAAACGTCTCCTCTGCGTCGGAACTGCTGTGGGTGGGTGGTCACCGTAACTATTGCGCCGTTCGCCAGCTCGTGTGGTTAGCACCGCGTTACCCGGTGGCGGGGAGGCGCGCCGCCCGCGCCGGGTCGCCCGCGACGAGGCTTTGCGAGACAATCGAACGCATGAGCGATGCGATGACGAGCTTCCGCCACAGCCTTCTCGAAGCGATCCGATGAGCGGCGCCGAGCTCGGCCTGGCGGTGTCGGTCTTTCTCGCCTGCGCCGTCGAGGCCGTCGAGGCGCTGACGATCGTGCTCGCGGTCGGCACCACGCGCAGCTGGTCCTCGACGCTTGCCGGAGTAGGGGCCGCGACGGCGCTGCTGGCCGTGCTCGTCGGCGCGCTCGGTCCGGCGCTGACCTCGCTCCCGATCGACGTCCTGCGCGTCGGCGTCGGCGGGCTCCTGCTCGTGTTCGGCTTGCAGTGGCTGCGCAAGGCCATCCTGCGGGCCGGCGGGCTGAAGGCGCTACACGACGAGGACGCAGCCTTCGCACACGAGATGCAAGCGGCGCGCGGCGCCGGGTTCCGGGCCGGATTCGATCCCTATTCGTTCACGGTCGCTCTGAAGGGCGTCCTGCTCGAAGGCCTCGAGGTGGCGTTCATCGTGTTGACGTTCGGCGCCAACCAGCACCGCGTGGGGCTCGCGGCGCTTGCCGCGGGGCTGGCGATCGTGCTCGTGGCGGCGGCGGGGATCGCGATTCGCGCCCCGCTCGCGCGCGTGCCGGAGAACACGATGAAGTTCGCGGTGGGCGTGATGCTCAGCTCGTTCGGCACCTTCTGGGGCGCCGAGGGCGCGGGGGCGTCCTGGCCGGGACACGACGCCGCCCTGCTCGTGATCATCCCCGCCCTGCTCGCGATCTCGCTTGCCTTCGTCGCACTGATCCGCCGTGCTTCGGAGCTTTCGGCTGCGCAGGCGCCGGTCACGGTGAGCGGCTCGTGAGCGCCGTCACAGCGGCGGCGCTCGGCGTGTGGAACTTCGTCGTCGGCGACGACTGGCGCGCCGCGATCGGTGTCGTGGTCGCGATCGCCGCCACCGCGCTTGTCGCGACGAGCACGGTCGCGGCCTGGTGGGTGCTGCCGCTCGCCGTCGTGGCGCTGCTGGCCGACTCGCTGCGGCGTGCCGCGCGCGCGGGGCAACGCTAGTCGCACCGGACGGCTCCGAGCGGCCGCCGCCGGGCGCGGGCCGCGGTTATCGCCCGAGCGTCCGCTCCAGCCGGCGGGCGCGGTCGCCGACCTCGCCGAGCAGCACACGCACCCCCTCGAGCCCCGCGCGCAACTCCGCATCGCCAACCTCGATCGGCAACATCGAATCCTGCAGGCCGCCGAGTCCGCCGTCCGCCCGAGCCACCGCCTCGACGGCGCTGTCGATCAATCCCCTGGCGTCGTTTGCCCGCACGTGCGGATGCTGTGCGTCGAAGGTGCGTGTCGGCAGGCCGTGGCGCCCGGCGAATTCGCTGTGAACGCGGCGCGCCCGGCCGTAGGCGAGTTGGACGGGCCGGAACAGCTGCTGCTCGAGCCGCTCGGCGGCGTACTCGTCGAGTTGCTCGTAGGCCTCGCCGAGGTAGGCCACCGCGACCCCGATCTGATCGGCGGCGGCGGCCAGCGCGTCGAGCACCTGCCGGCGACCGTCGGCGGTCGTGTAGGACATCGCCTAGTGGGTATCCCCGGAACGTTGTGCCGGGAGCGGCCGACGTTTACGGTGGACCGTTTCGAGCAGGACCACCACTAGCTAGGGGGCCTCCGCAGCGTCGCGTCCCGCCTGCTCGCTGAGCTTCGCAAGCTCCGCGTCGCTGAACTCGGGGACCGAAAGAGCTTCGCGGGCGCGTGCGGCAAGCCCCTCCTCGACATAGACGTTCCGGCTCCCGCCGACGCCGAACTCCGGGTTGTCGGCTCCGATGTTGCGCTTGCTGACGGCGCGAATTCCGGCTTCGGAAAGCCGCGCGCATATCATCTCTGCCTCTGGTTCGCTCTGCGCGCTCGCTACGGATACCAGCATCGGACCATCGTAGCCCGTAGCCGGCCACACCTCGACGGAAGGGACGCGATGGCTCGAACCCAGCAGTCGATCGACACGCTCGAAGCCGAGGTGGCCGAGCTTCGAACGCACCTGGCTCGGCTCGAGGCGGAGCTGAAGGAAGCTCACGCCGGTGGCGAGGAGGCGATCGGCGCGGCAGCTCCACGCTCGCTGCGGCGCGCCACTTCGCGGCGCGCCAGCAAGCGCCGGGCCGAGGCCCGCACGCTCAAGGCCGACACGGGGGCGCGCATCGTCGAATTCCTTGCCAAGCACCCGGGCAGCACCGCCGGCGAGGTGGCGAAGGGCCTCGATCTCAACCGCTCGAGCGTTTCCAATCGTCTGACCCAGCTGGCGAAGCTGGGTCACATCCGCAAGGCCGAACGCGGCTACGCGGCGAAGTGAACGACGCGCATCCGGCCGAGCGCGACGATTTCGCGCGTCGGGGCGGTCCATACCCCGGTCGCCAGCCTTGCACCGGGGTAGGGAGATGCTGACTAGGCTAAGGCTGGGCGCCCGGCGCGAGGACCAGCAGCAGGTCACCGCGCTCGACGCGCGTCCCGCTCGCGACGGCGACGCGTTCGACGCGCCCGCTGATCGGCGCGGTGATCGTCGACTCCATCTTCATCGCCTCGATCACCGCGACGGGTTCCCCGGCCGTGACCTCCGCACCGGCGCTGACCTGGATGATCACCGCGCCGATGACCGGCGCCGCGACGTGTCCGGGGTTCGACGGATTCGCGCGCTCGATTTCGGCCACCGCGCGCTCGACCGAGCGGTCGCGGACGTCGAGCGGCCGTAGCTGCCCGTTGACGCGTGCCATCACCGTGCGCACGCCGGATTCGTCGGCCTCGCCGATCGCCTCGAGCTCGAAGATCACGCGCACGCCGGGCGCGAGGTCGACCGGCAGAGCCTCGTTTTCGCGTAGGCCGTAGAAGAACGCGCTGGTCGGCAGCAGCGAGACGTCGCCGTGCTGCTCGCGCGCCGCGAGGTAGTCGTGCAGCGGTCCGGGGAACATCAGCTCGGCCAGCGTGAGCTGACGCTCACGCCCCGGCCGGCTCAGCGCGGCGAGCGTCTCCGGCTGCAGCGGCGGTGGGGGCGGCGGCACCGGCCGGCCGCTGAGCGCGAGGTCGGTGAACGGCTGCGGGAACCCGGCCGGTGGGCGGCCGAGCGCGCCGCGGAGGAAATCGAGCACCGAGTCGGGGAGATCGAAGCGCGCGGGCGCCCGCTCGAGCTCGTCGAAGTCGATTCCGGCCGAGACCGCGAAGATCGCGAGGTCGCCGACGACCTTGCTGGTCGGGGTTACCTTGATGATGTGCCCGAGCAGGGCGTTGGCGCGCTCGTAGGCCGCCTCGACCTCCTCGAAGCGGTCGCCGACGCCGATCGCGCGCGCCTGGTGGCGCAGGTTCGACAGCTGGCCGCCGGGGATCTCGTGGCGATAGACGCGGCCGGTCGGAGCGGGAAGCCCGGCCTCGTAGGGCGCGTAGAGCGTGCGCACCGCCTCCCAGTAGGGCTCCAGGGCGAGCGCGGCGTCCAGGGCCACGCCCGTCTCACGGTCGGTGCCAGCGAGCGCCGCGACGATTGCCGCCAGCGACGGCTGGCTGGTCATTCCGGCCATCGGCGCGGCCGCGCCGTCGACCGCGTCCACGCCGGCCTCGACCGCCGCAAGGATCGTCGCGAGCGACCCGCCGGTCGTGTCGTGGGTGTGCAGGTGCACGGGTGCGTCGAAGCGCTCGCGCAGCGCGCCGACCAGCGTCCGCGCGGCGGGTGCCCGCAGCAGGCCCGCCATGTCCTTGATCGCGAGCACATGGACCCCGGCCGCCACCAGCGCGTCGGCGAGGCGCAGGTAGTGGTCGAGCGTGTAGACGTGTTCCGCGGGGTTGGAGAGGTCGCCGGTGTAGCAGAGCGCGCCCTCGACGAGCGCTGGGGTCTCGAGCGTCGCCGCGATCGCCGGCGCCATCCCGTCGATGTCGTTGAGCGCATCGAAGATGCGGATCACATCGACGCCGCTCTGTACCGCCTCGGTGACGAATCCGCGCACGACCGCCGCCGGGAAGCGCGAATAGGCGAGCAGGTTGCTGCCGCGCAACAGCATCTGCAGGCAGATGTTCGGCACCGCCTCCCGCAGGCCCGCCAGCCGGTCCCACGGGTCCTCGTGCAGGAAGCGCAGCGCGACGTCGAACGTCGCGCCGCCCCAGCATTCAAGCGAGAGCAGCTCCGGCAGCTCGCGTGCGAGGTGCCCTGCCGCGCCGAGCATGTCGAAGGTGCGCATCCGCGTGGCGAAAAGCGACTGGTGCGCGTCGCGCAACGTCGTGTCGGTGACCGCGACCGCGGGCTGGGCGCGCAGCGCGGCGGCGAAGGCGGCGGGCCCGAGCTCGAGCAGCCGCTGGCGCGACCCCGCGGGCGGCGCCTTCGCGGCGAGCGGTGGAAGCTTCTCGCGCGGGTCGATCAGTCCGGGCGGCGGCTCGCGCTCACGGTTGATCGTGACGTCGGTCAGTCGGGAGAGCAGTCGCGAGGCGCGGTCCGCGCCGGGGTTGGCCGAGATCAGGTCCGGGTGCTCGTCGACGAAGGTGGTGTGCACGCTGCCGGCGAGGAAGTCGGGGTGTCGCAGCAACGCGCGCAGGAAGCTCTGGTTCGTGCTGACGCCGCGCACTCGCAGTTCCGCGATGGCGCGGCCGGCCCGGGCGGCGGCGCTGCGCAGGTCGGGACCGCGCGCCGTGACCTTGACCAGCAGCGGGTCGAAGTAGGGCGACACCTCGGCACCGACGAACGCGGAGCCCTCGTCCAGTCTGATGCCGGCTCCGCCCGGTGAGCGGTAGGCCGTGATCCTGCCCGCATCAGGCCGGAAGCCGTTCGCCGGGTTCTCGGTCGTCACGCGGCACTGCAGGGCGACGCCGCGCTGGCGGATCCCGGCCTGGGAAAGACCGAGATCCTCGAGCGTCGCGCCGCCCGCGATCAGGATCTGCGCCCGCACGAGGTCGACGTCGGTGGTCTCCTCCGTCACCGTGTGCTCGACCTGGATCCGCGGGTTCATCTCGATGAACGCGAAGCGGCCGCTCGGGTCGAGCAGGAACTCGACGGTGCCGGCGTTCTCGTAGCCGATCTCGCGCGCGACCGCCACACCCGCCTCGCAGATCCGCTCGCGCAGCTCGTTGTCGAGGCCCGGCGCCGGAGTCACCTCGATCACCTTCTGGTGGCGGCGCTGCAGGGAGCAGTCACGCTCGAACAGATGGACGATTCCGCCGGCCGCGTCGGCCAGGATCTGCACCTCGATATGGCGTGCGCGCAGCATCGCCTGCTCGAGGTAGACGGTGTCGTCGCCGAACGCGGCGAGCGCCTCGCGCATCGCGCCGTCGAGCGCTCGTGGCAGCTCCTGCAGTGAGGAGACCAGGCGCATCCCCCGGCCGCCGCCGCCGAGCGCAGCCTTGACGAACAGCGGGAAGCCGAGCGCCTGTGCCGCCGAGCTCGCCGCGGCCGCGTCGCGTACCGGGTCGGAGGCGTCCAGCACCCCCACGCCGGCTCGGCGGGCGATCTCTCGCGCGCGCGTCTTGTCGCCGGCGAGCCCGAGCACCTCGGCCGGCGGCCCGACGAAGCGAATGCCGGCCGCCTGCGCGGTACGGGCGAGCACCGGATTCTCGGCCATGAAGCCGTAGCCCGGGTAGATCGCGTCCGCGCCGACGGCGACCGCCAGATCGACGATCAGCTGGGCGTCGAGGTAGTTGCTGACCGGATGCCCCGGCTCACCGATCTCATAGCTCTCATCCGCCTTCAGGCGGTGCACCGAGTCTCGGTCCTCCGGACCATACACCGCGATGCTGCGCACGCCCAGCTCATTGGCCGCACGAAACGCGCGGACGGCGATCTCGCCGCGATTCGCGACGAGTAGCGCCTCGATCATCTGCACGTCCGCAGCAACACGCCCGCCATGTTAGGCGTCGCACGGACCGGGCGGCTGCAGCCGGCGCCGCTAGGCGGCGTGGTCGACGGGTTCGTCGAGGACGGGCAGCCAGCGCCGCAGCGTGTCGACGAGAACCGTGAAGCGCATCGGCTTGCTGATGTAGTCGTCCATGCCCGCCGCCAGGCACCTCTCGATGTCGCCCTTCATTGCGCTGGCCGTCATCGCGATCACCGTTGTTCGGCGGCCCTTGCCGTCGTCGCGCTCGCGCCGGCGCAGCTCGGCGGTGGCCTTGAAGCCGTCCATGCCCGGCATCTGGCAATCCATCAACACCGCGTCGAAGGGTTCACGGTCGAGCGCTTCGAGCGCTGCCGCGCCGTCTGACGCGACCTGCGTGCGACAGCCGCAGCGCTCGAGCTCGCGCACCGCGACGATCTGGTTGACCGGATTGTCCTCGGCGACCAGCACGAGCGGTGCCCGCTCGCCCGGCGCCAGCACGAACGCGCGGGGCACTCCGCGCAGACGCGGCTGCTCGGCCACCGCGGTGGCGGTGCCAAGCTCCAGCTCGAAGTAGAAGGTGCTGCCGACCTCGGGCACGCTGGTGGCGCCGATCGTGCCACCCATGCGCTGGACGAGCTCGCGTGCGATCGCGAGACCCAGGCCCGTGCCGCCGTAGTTTCGCGTCGTCGAAGCGTCCGCCTGCTCGAACGGCCGAAACAGCCGCTCCAGCGCCTCCGGGTCAACGCCGATGCCGGTGTCGGCCACCTCGAAGCGCAGCCGGGCATCGCCACCGTGCCGGCTCATCAAGCTGACACCCACGACGACCGATCCTTCGGCGGTGAACTTGACCGCGTTGGAGACGAGGTTCAGCAGCACCTGCTTGATCCTCGTGCTGTCGCCTCGCGCCCGAGCGGGAACCTCCGCGGCCAGCGCCAGCTCAAACGCAAGGCCCTTCGAGCTCGCCTGCGGACCGGCGCCGGCGCACGCCTGCTCGATCGTCTCGCGCAGGTCGAAGTCGGCGAGGTCGAGCTCGAAACGGCCCGACTCGATCCGCGCCAGGTCGAGCACGTCGTTGATGATCGCCATCATCTGCTCGCCGGAGCGGGCGACCTGCTCGGCGTAGGAGCGTTGCTCCTCGTCCAGTGCGGTGTCGAGCAGCAGCTCGTTCATGCCGATCACGCCGTTCATCGGTGTACGGATCTCGTGGCTGACGTTGGCCAGGAACGCGGACTTGATCTTCGAGGCCTCGACCGCCTCATCACGCGCGACGGCCAGCTCGGCGAGCGCCCGGTTGCGTCCGGTGACGTTCTGGCTGAGCACGATGCGGCAGGGGCGGCCGTCGAGCAGCAGATCGCCGCTGGTCACCTCGACGTCGATGATCGTGCCGTCCTTGAAGCGGTGGTGGCGCGAGTGGTTCGCCAGTTCGCGGCTCTGGTCCGCACCGATCGCGGCGATGTAGCGATCCACCTCCTCGAGCTCCTCCGGCGGTGAGAGGTCGCGGATCGTCATCGTGAGGAACTCGTCGCGCGAGTAGCCATAGCGGTCGACCATCGAGTTGCTGACGGCGACGATCTGCAGCGACCCGCGCGCGTAGGCCAGCATCGGCTGCGGGTTGTGCTCGAACAGCAGGCGGTACTGGCGGGCGGCGGCGCGCATCTGCTTGGCCTGGAGCGAGTTGAGGAGCAGCTGGCGGCGCAGGCTGCGGCTGACCAAGGCGGTCGTCCCAAGCGGCGCCAGATAGAGCACCGTCAGGCCGATCGCCAGGGCGAGGTACAGGCGGTCGGGGCTTGCCGCGGCCAGAACCACGCCCAGGGCGAGCACTGGGACGAGGCTGATGACCGCATACTTAGCGAGCAGGCGGGCGGTCAGGGGTTTGATCGCGCGTCGGGGGCTTTCGCGTGCGGTCGACTTGCGTCGCTCCGCAGATCTCATCACCTCGGTCATCGGTGTAACGGGGGTGCCGCTTTAGCCCGGCGTGCGACGCCCGACCGCCATTCGCCCGCTAAGCTCGAACGATGATGCCGGCATGGCCTGCGAGGGCGCGGGCGCCCGGGCGATCGGCGGGGCTTGCGCTCGTCTGCGGGCTCGCTGCGCTACTCATCGGTGCCGGGACGGCACCGGCCTCGGCGGCCCCAACCGGGCAGATCGTGTGGAGCGCGAGCAACGGGATCTGGGCGATGAACGACGACGGCACGGACCCGCACGAGCTGATCTCAGCCGCGTCGCCGCCGCTTGCTCGCCGGTTGCCGTCGGGGACCGTGACAGAGCCCGACATCTTCCAGAACGGCGGCGCGGCGGTGCTGTTCCTCGGCCTGACCAGCGCCTTTGCCGATCCCAGCCTGCCGGCGGCCTGCGGCGCGGACTGCTCGGGCACCTTTGAGCTGAAGGGCGGGACCCTGACCGAGCTCGGTCCAACCGCCGCGGCGGCAACCGCCGCTGCGTACTACGAGTCCCAGCCGCGGATCACCGCCGACGGACAGGAGATCTTCGATTCCGCGCTCTACACCGGCATCCTTCCGAGCGCCCTGGGGACGCCCGCAAGTGCGGTCGTGGAGCGCCCGCTTGCACAGAACGCCACGATCACGCAATGGTCGAACACCAACGCCGAGAGCGAGCCGGCATCGGGATTTGACCCCGCGCCGGACCCGGCCGACCTCACAGTGGCGGCATGGGTCGAGTCGCAGGGCTGCGGCTACCAGTACCCGAACGCCCAGAACGTCGAGCAGAGCTCGTGTCAGTACGCGGTCCATTTTGGCGGCGCGTCCGACCTGGCCGCTCCCGTGGTGATCTACGACAATGAGTTCGTCAGTGCCGCCGGCCGCGGCCCGGTGTCGCTCGATCTCTCCTCCGACGGGACCAGGCTGCTGCTGGTCGATCCCTATGCCCCCAACAGCGGCATCTTCACCACGACGGTGGCCGGCACGCCGGGCTTGAAGGCGGTCACCGAGCTGGTCGCGCAGCCGGCCGGCTGGACCTTCGGCCAGGCGCGGTTCGCCGGTTCCAACATCGTCTTCGACGCCCACCAGGTCGTCGACGGCAAGACGACCGGAGATATCTACACGATTCCGGCGAGCTGCAGCACCGCTAACGGCTGCACGTTCCCCGCCAGCGCGAGCGACCTGACCAACCACCCGACGGCGGACAACTCCGATCCGTCCTGGACCTCGGCGACCGCACGGCTGGCGCCGCTCCGCGTCGCGCCAACCCCGCGCATCACGAGCGTGAGCGCGCCCTCGGCGCCGGTCCGCGCCGGGCGGCCGGTCACGCTCGTCGTGAAGCTCTCGGCGCCGGCCACGATCGTCGTGAAGATCGTCCGCCGGATGAACGCGGCGCCGAAGACCAGGACGATCGGCTCGATCAGCGCTGCCGGCAGGACCGGCACGAACAGGCTCTCGATCAAGCTGGTGGCCGGCAGGAGGCTTCCCGCAGGGAGCTACACGGCGAGTATCGGCCTGCGGAGCTCGGCCGCGGCTGCGAGGACGGTTCGCTTCAGCGTGCGAGCCTGAGGCGCGGGCGCCGTCGGGCGCCGATGCTCGGTAGTTCAGCTGGCCGCCGCGCGCCAGCCCGCGATCACCGCGAAGTGCCAGCGCTTGTAGAAGCAGTCGACGTCGGCGTAGCCGAGCTCGCGCAGCCAGCGCAGCTGGGTCTCGGTGTCGGTGTGACGATCGGCGGCCATCCGCTCGAGCGCGCCCGCCAGCTCCTCCTCGCTTGCCCCCTCGCGCCGGCAGGCCTCGAGCCAGCCCTCGCGCTGGCGCTGCTCGAGCCAGGCCGTGGGTCCGCGCACCTGCTCCGCGTTGACGAACACGCCCCCCGGCCGCAGCACGTCGAGCACGCGCGCGTTCAGCTCTCGTTTGGCGGCGTCGTCGAGGTGATGTATCGCCAGCGCCGAGACGACCGCGTCGAACGGGCCGTCGGGGAGCTCGTCGCGCAGGTCGGCGACGATGACCGTGACCTCCCGCGGCGCCAGCAGCCGTTGCGCCTGCGCCAGCATCGGCGCCGCGCCGTCCAGCAGCACGAGCGCCACGTCGGGATGGCGGCGGGCGATGTGGGCGCTGAGCATCCCCGTTCCGGCGCCCAGATCGAGCACGCGCGCGATCGGTCCTGCGCGCAGCGCGAGCAGGTCCGCCGCGGTGTCGTAGAAGGCGTCGAGCCCCGGGACCAGGTGCCGGCGCAGGGCGTGGTAGTCGGGCGCGTGCTCGGCGAAGATCCGGACCGCATCGCTCATCCGCGTGCCAGTATCGCGCAGCGGCCCGGACTCAGACCGCAGGGTCCCCGCCGGCGCGGCGACGGCCCTGGCTGCGCAGCCGCGCGGACTCCGGACTAGAACACCCGCCGAGTTCCCCCGCGGCGCCTGCGAGGATCCAGGGGCATGTCGAGCCGCCGCGCCGCAATCGCCGGAGCCGTCCTGCTGCTCGCCGGCGCTGCCGTCGCGACCGCGGCCGCGAGTTACCCCTACGGCAGCACCACCGGTGGCTGTGAGGTGTTCCCGGCCGACAACGCCTGGCACGAGAACATCTCCAAGCTGGCGGTCAGCCCGCTCTCGAACGCCTACATCGCCTCGATCGGCGCCGGCCTCGACCTGCACCCCGACTTCGGCTCGAACCTTACCTACGGCATCCCCTACGCCGTCGTCCCGGCGCAGCAGCCGAAGGTCGCGATCCACTTCACCGCCTACGGCGACCAGTCTGACAAGGGCCCCTACCCGATCCCTGCGGGGGCGCCGGTCGAGGGGGGCGCGAGCTCGACCGGCGATCGGCACGTGATCGTCGTGCAGTCCGGGGTCTGCAAGCTCTACGAGCTCTACTCCGCCCACCCCGACGCCGACGGCTCCTGGAAGGCGGCCTCGGGTGCCGTGTTCGACCTGCGCTCCAACCGGCTGCGACCGGATGGCTGGACCTCTGCCGACGCGGCCGGCCTGCCGATC
>PMKB01000008.1:0-9272 GCA_003157595.1 Solirubrobacterales bacterium | reverse complement strand
CCCTGGTACTTCCAGGGGGCGACCGACCCGCGTTGGAACGACTCGGCGCTCGACAGCCTGAAGACCGTTCCCGGCAGCGCCTTCCAGGTCGTGCAGACCGGTCCGATCCGCCGTAACGACTGACCGCGACGGTCGTCACGCCCTCGCGCCCGGCGCCGGATTGCAGGAAACAGCGTGGCCGAGCCAGAAACTGGTTCGACGCTGCTGCTCGTCCCGATCCTCCGCCGGCTGCTGCTGCTCGCGGCCTTCCTCGCGATTCCGCTGATCGCGGCGGAGCTGATCGCGCGCAAGCTGATCGGCGACGCGGTCGCACATGCCGTCCAGGCTCGCATCGGCGTCGCGCCGAAGGTCGGCTTCGGCTCGACTCCGCTGCTGGTGCAGATCGTCCACGGCCGCCTGAGCACGGTCACCGTCAGCGCGGCCGGTGCGCGCATCGACGGCCTGCCACCGCTGGCGCTGAGTGCGACGCTGCGAGACGTGCACCTGCGCAGCCTGACCAGCCTGCAGGGGGCGATCGGCTCGCTGAGCATCGACGCGAAGCTGCCGGCGGCCGGCGTGCGCGACCTGCTCGCCACGCCCGCGTGCGTCGACTCGCTGCCGCGGGATGTGCTCGCGGCGCTCACCCGCTCTCCGCGCGTGGACCTCTTCCCGGGCCGGATCGACCTGTTAGGGCCGCGTGGCCGCGCGGTCGAGCTGCGCCTGCGGCCCTACGCCGCCGGAGCGAGCGTCCGCTTCGCGGTCATCGGGCTCGACCAGGCCGGCGTGGCGGCCTCCGCCACGGAGCTGGCGGCGGTGCGCGAGGGCACACATTGCTCGCGCGCCCTGGGCGCGTTGCCGTTCGGCGTCTCGCTGGTCTCGGCGAGCGCGGACGCAGGCGCCCTGGAGCTGTCGTTCGCAGGTAGCGGTGCCTCGTTCTCTGCGCTCGGCTAGCAGTCTGAGGGTTTTTGGGGTGGCGCGCCCGGCGCACCCGCGTCAATCACGAGAGCAACGCCTCGGCTGGCGTGGATCGGCGCACCGTTGAGGTGTAGCCTCGCTCGATGGATTCGAAGCTGCCCAAGCGCGTTCGCCCGCACGTCACGCGCGGGCCCGCTCGTGCCCGGGCGCTGCCGCCACTGCGGGGGCGCGGGCACCCTGCCTTCCGTCCGGCTCCCGAGCCGGACGCGACTTCGATGCCGACTCCGCCGCTGCTGCGTTTCACGCGCTACGGGATTCCCGCGCTGGCGGTGCTCGCGGGGATCGTGGCGATGTGCTTTGGCACCGAGACCTCGCTGATCGGCGGTTCTGGGTTGATCGGCGCCGGTATTGCGACCTGGTTGATCGCCTGGCTCTACCGCGTCGGCGTCGAGGGCGACGCCGCGCGCGACGCGGAGGAGCGGGCGAGGAGCTACTTCGAACGCCACGGCCGCTGGCCGACGCCGTAGTGGCGCCCGGCTACAGGTCCCAGCTCGCGTAGGCGCCCTGCGCGGCGACCGTGGCCGGCGTGCCGCCGGCCCAGGGGACGGTCTCGATCGACAGCGGCGCCTCGGCGGTCCCCTTGGTCAGCAGGATCGTCTTGCCGTCAGCGGAGATCGCGTCGCCGATGTAGCCGTTGCCCTGGCCGGTGAGGTCGCGTGGAGCTGCCGGCTTGCGCCCGCTGAGGTCGACCGCGTAGGCCTCGGCGTGGTTGGAGCCCTCGGGGCCGACGAAGTTCGCGAGCAGGTGCTTGCCGTTCGCGGAGAAGGCGATCGGTGTCAGGCCCTGCAGCGTGGCGCTGACCGGCGTGCTCGTCAACTGGTGTGCGCCGCTGCCGGCGCTGCTCATGAACCAGAGTTGCAGAGCCGGGTAGGGGTTCTTCGTCCTCGGGGTCTCGTGCGAGTACACGATGCCGTTGCGGCCCCACAGCGGGTATTCGCTGAGCCCGTCGTGGGTGAGCTGACGCGTGTTCGTGCCGGTCGCCGAGGCGGTGTAGATGTTGACGCGGGTGGTGTTCACCGCCGCTTTCGCATAGACCACCTGGTCTGAGCCGCCCGGGGCAAAGCCGGCGCCGTCGATCACGCCGGTGGCGATTGTGTGGCTCGCGTCGGTGGCCGCGACGATCACCCGCAGCTGCGCGGGGCTTGCGCCGACGGCGACGAGCAGCTGCTTGGAGTCGGGCGACCAGGCGAGTAGCTGCATGACCTGCTGGCTGTAGACGATCGTCACCGGCGCGCCGCCGACCGTCGTGTACAACGACAGCGTCGATGTCTTCACGCTCTGACCCGAGGTCTTCACGTTCTGGCCCTTCAGGACGGTGATCGCCGCTACGTCGGCGCCGTCGGGACTGATCAGCGCGCTGCTGGCCGGACCGAGATCCATCGCGGAGCCGCTGCCGATGTCGGAGACCCAGACCTGCGGCGCCGGCTTGTCGAGATCGGTGATGTAGGTCATCAGCGCCGGCGGCGCGGTCGCGGCCAGCGCGCCGCCGGCGCACAGCCACACAGCCGCGAGCATCGCGGCGAGCGCTGCGCACGCCGGCGTCCGTAGCTTGAGGCTCCCCACTGCGATCAATCGTACGCGGTGAATCTCCCGGCGGTCGCAATTGTCAGTCGGTGGCGACCGTGAGACTCGCCCGCACCAATCTTGCACACCCAGCGGACGCGGCTGGGCCCGCTGTACCCACTACGGTGTGGCGGGTGAGCGCCGATCACCGCATCGCGATCATCGGCGCCGGCTTCTCGGGGTTGGGTGCGGCCATTCGCCTGAAGGCGGCCGGCGTCGAGGACTTCGTGGTGCTCGAGCGCGCCGCGGACGTGGGTGGCACCTGGCGCGCAAACACCTATCCGGGCTGCCAGTGCGACGTTCCCTCGCATCTGTACTCCTACTCCTTCGCGCCGAACCCGAACTGGTCGCGCACGTTCTCGCGCCAAGGCGAGATCTGGGAGTATCTGCGCGCCTGCGTCGAGCGCTTCGACCTGGGCCCGCACCTGCGGCTCGGCGTCGAGGTGCGCGAATGCAGCTGGGGGGATGCGACCGGGAGCTGGCTGCTCGAGACCTCCGCGGGAGCGCTCTCGGCGGTCGTCGTGGTCGCGGCGATGGGCGCTCTATCGGAGCCGTCGATGCCGACGCTGCCGGGCATCGAGAGCTTCCAGGGACCGCTGTTTCATTCGGCGGCCTGGCGTCACGACGTCGATCTGCGAGGAGCTCGCATCGCGCTCGTCGGGACCGGCGCCTCGGCGATCCAGATCGCCCCCGAGATTGCGCCCGCGGCAGGCGAGCTGGTGGTCTATCAGCGCACGCCGCCCTGGATCCTGCCGCACCCCGATCGCCCGATCCGTGCGCGTGAGCGAGCGCTGTTCCGTGCCGTCCCGTTCGCCCAGCGAGCCTTTCGAGACTCGATCGCGTGGGCGCGGGAGACGCTCGTGCTCGGCTTTCGCCACCCGCCGCTCGGCAGGCCGGGCGAAGCGCTCGCGCGTCGCCATCTCGAGCGCCAGGTCGCCGACCCGGTGCTGCGCGAAGCACTGCGGCCGACCTACCGTTTCGGCTGCAAGCGCATCCTGATCTCCAACCGCTACTACCCGGCGCTCCAGCAGCCCAACGTGACGCTCGTCCCGCATGCCGTGTTCGAGATCCGCGCCCACTCGGTGCTCGCCGCCGACGGCGTCGAGCGTCCGGCGGATGTGGTCATCGCGGCGACCGGCTTCAGCGCCAGCGATCCGCCGGCCGCCCACCACATCCGCGGTCGCGACGGACGCACGCTCGCCGAGCACTGGAGTGGCGCGCCGCAGGCGTACAAGGGCACGACGATCGCCGGCTTCCCGAACCTGTTCATGATGCTCGGTCCGCACACCGGACTCGGCCACACCTCGGTGCTGCTGATGATCGAGGCCCAGATCGGCTATCTGATCGCGGCCGTACGCGCGATGGACGAGGGCCGGATCGCGGTGCTCGAGCCGCGGCCCGCCGCGCAGGCAGCGTTTGTCGCCACGGTACGCCGGCGCGCCCACGGAACGGTCTGGGAGAGCGGCGGCTGCGCGAGCTGGTACCTGGACGCGGGCGGCCACTCGATCCTGTGGCCGGACTCGGCGTGGCGGTTCCGCCGTGCGCTGCGCCGGTTCGACCTCACGAGCTACCTCGCGCGTCCGTACAGTTCGGACTCGGTATGAGCACGCAGGAGCAGACAGTCGAGGCGCCACGCACGCGGATCTGCCACAACTGCTCCGTCGAGATCCACGCGGCAAGCGCGAATTGCCCGTATTGCGGAGCCCGCCAGTTCAGGCACCGGCCGATCCTCAACTGGCGGGGCCTGCTGGTCTGCCTGGCCGCCGTGGCGGTCGCGGTCCTCGTGACGCGCATCATCGTCGATGCCTCAAACAGCGGTCTGCGCTATGTGCTCTACCGCAGCTCCGACCTCTCGGCCCTTGAGCCCACGGGCTACAACGACGAGCTGCTCGCGGGCCCGCACGGAACCGCAATCGCCGGCTTCGTGAATCCGTCGCAGACGGCCGACTCCGAACTGATCCAGGCGACCAAGCCCGTCGGCGGCACGCCCCACTCGCGAGCGCAGGCGCTGGCCGTCAAGCTGCGCAACACCCCGGGCGTCGCCATGGGCTTGCTCTATTCCGTTGCGCTCCCGGGGGAAGGGCCCGGCTCGGCCTGGGAGCTCCTCTACAAGCTCGAGGGCGCCGACTACGCGGTGTTCGAGTTCGACGCTTGCAGCCAGACGGTCGGCGTCGCGGTCACTTTGTCGGCCGCCAACATCAGCCTGCTCGACGAGCTGGAGCTGGTGCTTCCGCAGGCCGCGCAGCCGATCTGCGACGGCCCCGATTTCAGCAACCGCGATCGCGCCGATACCTCGGTTCCCCTGCGGTCCGCTAGTTGATCTGCGCCGACGCGAAGCGCAGCAGCAACTCGTCGAAGCGGACCGGGCGCTCCAGCATCACAAGGTGCCCGGTGTCTTCGAAGATCTCGAGCTGTGCGCCGCGCAGCTGCTCCGCCAGCCACACCGAGTCCGCGACGGGGACGAGCATGTCGTTGCGGCCGTGAACGATCAGAGCCGGCGCGGCGATCTCCGACAGCTCCGCGCGAAGCTCGTTGGAGATCATCGCCGCCATCGCCCCGACGAGCCCGGGCGCCCCGCGACCGCCGACCAGTTCGCACAGCGTGTCGGTGCCGATCAGCGTGGGGTGTCGCACGAGGGCGGCGAATGCGAGGTGACGGGCGCGCCGGCGGCCGATCGTCGCGCGGACGCCCGCGGGGCTGCCGAGCGGCGTGCGGTTGATCGCAGACATCAGCGCTGCCGTCGGCGCCGGGTTGAAGTCGGCTATCGAGATCGCCGCCGCGGAGACCAGAACGAGCCGCTCGACGCGCGCGGGAAAGCGCAGAGCCGTCTCGGCGGCGATCGCCCCGCCCATCGAGTTGCCCACCAGCACGACCGACTCGAGCTCCAGCAGGTCGCAGAGCCGGTCGAGTACGGCCGCGTAGCCGGCGATCGAGATCGGCGCGGTTGGCAGCTGGGAGCGGCCGAAGCCGGGCAGGTCGAGCGCCACCACGCGGCGTTCGCGGGCGACGCGTGGGATGTTCTCGATCCAGTTCTGCCAGCGGCCGCCGAGGCCGTGAACGAACAGCACCGGGGCCTGTGCGCCGGAGCCGATGTCGACGAGGTGGACCCGGCGGGCATCGATGGTCACCGCGCGCAGGTGGTTGCGCCACGCGACCGTGCGCCAATCCGGCTGATCGCTGAGGCCGTAGTCAGATCCCGCCCGGCTCGCCGAGGCCAGGGACGCCGGCCGGGCCGGCGAGGGGAGGATGCGCTTGCGCGGTGCCATGCTTCGCCAACGAGTCTATTTGTGAGACGTCCGGCCACCTCTCGATCGTCGCTTGCGGCTCGGTCATGAGCCTTCCCGCCGCGGCGTGGTGGGAGGTGCGTCCGGCGGCGAACCGCAAGCCGGCGACCTACCGCTGTCCGATCTGCGGGCGCCACCTGCCGGCGCTCTCGGAGCACATGCTGCTCTTCCCCGAAGGGGACCACAGCCTGCGACGCCACGCCCACACGGCCTGCGTGATGCGTGCCCGCGCGGCCGGCAGGCTGCCGTTGAAGGAGGACTGGGAAGCCAAGCAGCCGCGCAAGCCCGGCCTCTGGAGCCGGGTTCGCGGCCGTTCCTGACGCCTGCGCCGCGCCACCGGGACCCGTGAGACGAATGTTTCAGTCCGGCGCTACGCTCTTCAGGTCGTTCGCGCCGGCGCCGTTAACCATGGGGAGGGAAGCGCCACCACCGCGACGACGCCGACTCTGGCGTGTTCAGCTCATCGGGGGCCCTCGACCGGGCATCGTCTGATGACTTCTTTCTCGCGGATATTCCCAAACCTCGCGCTCGCCCTGATCGCGCTGGCCGTCTGCGCCTCCTCGGCGCAGGCCGGCTCCTCGACCGGCGGCGCCGCCGCGCCGGCGGCCAACGCCGTCTCGACGTCGACGACGCCCAGCGCGAGCAAGACCAGCACGATCAAGACAACGCCGGCTCGAGGCGTCACGGCCACGAGGCGCGCCACGGCGGTCAGCCGGCATCCCGCGCTTCCGATCATCACTGCGGCCAGCTGTTACAAGGTGCGCAAGACCGTCTGCGCAAAGAACCCGCACGTCGTCCAGGTCACCGGCGAGCTGGTTCTGCGCGGACACAACCTCCGGCAGGACTTCGTTGTGTTCTTCCCGGTGGGCCGCGCGAGCGCGGCCCACACGCGCGCGCTCGGCGCGCGTTTGCGTCCGACCAATCACGGGCTCGCCGTCACGATCCCCAAGGGAGCGTCCAGCGGGCGCATCTACGTGGCCGCGTCCAAAACCGTGAAGTCCAAGCTCTACGGGCCGATCGCGGTCCTCTCGGCTCCGGCGCCGCGGCCCCCTGCCCCGGGCGGCACGGTGGACACCACTGCGCCCACCAGCTCGGCGCTCGACGCCCCGGGCATGTGGATCTGGTATCTCAGCGACTCCGATCGGGGCGATGTCGCGAAGATCGCCGCCCAGGCGCAGGCCGCCGGCATCAGGACGCTCTACGTCAAGAGCTCCGATGGCGGCTCGAACTACTGGTCGCAGTTCAGTCCTGCGCTCGTCGCGCAGGTCCACGCGCTGGGCCTCAACATCTGCGCTTGGCAGTACGTCTATGGCAGTCACCCCGCCGAGGAGGCCGCGCTGGGAGTCCGCGCCGTCCAGGCCGGCGCCGACTGTCTGGTGATCGACGCCGAGGTCGAGTACGACGGCAAGTACGCGGCGGCACAGACCTACATGCAGGACCTGCGCGCCGGTGTAGGCGCGGGCTATCCGATCGGCCTTGCGTCCTTCCCGTATGTCGACTACCACGAGTCGGTGCCCTACTCGGTATTCCTCGGTCCCGGCGGCGCGCAGTACAACGTGCCGCAGATCTACTGGCACGCGATCGGCGACAGCCCGGATGTCGCGTACGGCCACACCTTTGTCCAGAACCGCGTCTATGGGCGGCCGATCGTGCCGCTGGGCCAGCTCTACGGCGGCGTGCCGGCGTCGCAGATCGAGCGCTTCCGCCAGGTGGCAGCCGCCTACGGCGCCCCGGGCCTGTCGTGGTGGGACTGGCAGTCGGCGACGGCCAAGATGTGGGGAGCTCTGTCGGCGCCGCTGACCGACACCGCTCCCGTCACGCTCGATCAGTCCTGGCCCGCGCTGGCTCTGCACTCGCGCGGCGACCAGGTCGTCTGGCTGCAGGAGCACCTCGCGGCCGCCGAGCCGCAGACGCCCACGAGCGGGATCTTCGACGCCACGACGAAGGCTGCGCTGGAGGCGTTCCAACGCTCGCGCGCTCTGCCGGCCACGGGCGTGGCGGACGCGGCGACGTGGCCCGCGCTGCTCGCGCTGACGCCGATCCCCGTCCAGTGGGCCGTTTCGCCGAACGGTGGCACCGGAGCCACAGGCCCGACCGGTGCGACGGGACCGACCGGTGCGACGGGAGCGACCGGGGCCACCGGATCCACCGGGCCCACCGGTTCGACCGGAATTGCCGGAGCCTCCGGCGCGACCGGCGGCACCCCCGCCCCGTAACGCTACGGGCGCGGCCGCCCAGCGCCGTTCCGCGACGCTTCGGGGCGCGGCCGCCGGGCGCCGTTCCGTCACGCTTCGGGCGCGGCCGCCTAGCGTCGCCCCGTAACGCTTCGGGGCGCGGCCGCCGGGCGCGGTTCCGCGACGCTTCGGGCGCGGCCGCCTAGCGTCGCCCCGTAACGCTTCGGGGCGCGGCCGCCGGGCGCCGTTCGGCGACGCTTCGGGCGCGGCCGCCGGGCGCCGTTCCGTCACGCTTCGGGCGCGGCCGCCTAGCGTCGCCCCGTCACGCTTCGGGGCGCGGCCGCCGGGCGCCATTCCGAGACGCTTCGGGCGCGGCCGCCTAGCGCCGTTCCGCGACGCTCGGCAACGGGTCCAGCGCGCTGAGCTGGCCCATGTCCAGCGCGAAGTGAACCCGGCGCTGCGAGCTTGGCGCCGAGGCGCCAGGCCGGTAGATCCCGTAGGCGAGAATCGCCTCGGTGTCGTTCTCGTCGACGAGCGTGATCTGCCCGCTCGGCGTGCTGGCGTCGGTGCCGAGGTAGATCGTCTGATCGAAGAAGAACGCCCGCTCCTGTGCTGTCCCGGGCTGTCTGCCGATCAGCACCCGGAGGGTGTCGCCGGCGTCGTAGGTCGCCGTGCTGAGGGCCCTGTAGCCGTGCCGCGCGAGCACCGCGACCGCAGCGTCCAGCTCGCGGCCCGCCGCTGTGGTGCTCGTCGGATTGGTGCCGACGAAGGCGGGTGCTGTTTCGGTGCGCGTCGTCGTCGTGGAGCTCGTCGCGCTGGCGCTCGTGCTCGCCGTGGAGGTGGCGCTCGCGCTCGTCGAGGAGCTCGTCGAGCTCGCGCTCGTCGAGGAGCGGGACGTCGAGCTCGAGCTCTGGCTGGGCGTCGTGGCGGTCGTGCTCGCGCTCGCCGGCGTGGTCTTGGTGACCGTGACGGTGGCCGGCGCGCTCGAGCCGCAGGCGGCGAGCGTCGCCGCAAGGGCGAGAGCGATGCCGAGTGGTGTGGCTGTGGTGAGGACTCTCATCGGAGGATCTGACGGTTCCGGTTCGCAATCCCCACCGCCAGCGGTTATGGTCCGCCGAGACGGGAGCGAGAGCGATGGCCCGTAGAGCAGCGCCGGCACAACGGCGCTGCTCTACGCATCGTCGCAGGTCCGCGCCACCACCAACTCTCCTGCCCGCGTCCGTCCGGCGCCTGCCACCCCGCCACGCGGCGACGCCCCAGCGCCACCTAGCGTGGCGCCATCCGCAGCGCGCCGTCG
>PMKB01000005.1 GCA_003157595.1 Solirubrobacterales bacterium | reverse complement strand
CAAGATCTACCTTTCTGCGCGTGACGTCGCTGATCACACGCGAGGAGGCCCTCGAGCTCGGCAGGATCGAGGACCACGACGAGATTGAAGCGCTGATCGCGCGCGCATGGGAAGCGCGCGTCGAGCGCTTCGGTGACTCGACCGACATGTGCTCGCTGGTGAACGCGAAGTCCGGCGGCTGCGCCGAGGACTGCGGCTTCTGCGCCCAGTCGCGTCACGCCGACGCCGACACGCCGATGCACGCGATGATGGAGCCCGAGCAGATGCTCGAACACGCCCGTGCGGCGGAGGCCGCCGGCGCGCACCGCTTCTGCATGGTGGCCCAGGGGCAGGGGCTCTCCAAACGCGACTTCGAGAAGGTCCTGGCCGGCGCACGGCTCGTCGCCGCGCACACCAACCTCAAGCGCTGCGCCTCGATCGGCCACATGTCGGTGGAGCGCGCGAAGGCGCTGCGCGAGGCCGGCATCCAGCGCGTGCACCACAACGTCGAGTCGGCCTCCAGCTTCTATCCCGAGGTCTCGAGCACCGTCCGCTACGAAGGCCGGCTGCGCACGATCGAAGCGGTCCGCGAAGCGGGGCTGGAGACCTGCGTCGGCGGGATCCTGAACCTGGGCGAGACCCCCGAGCAGCGCGTCGAGATGGCGTTCGAGCTCTCCGCGATCAACCCCACGAGCGTGCCGATCAACCTGCTGATCCCGCGCGAGGGGACGAAGTTCGGCGATCGCGAGCTGATGGATCCGTGGGATGCCGTGAAGTGGGTGGCGATCTTCCGCCTGATCCTGCCGGAGGCGCTGTTCCGGCTCTGCGGCGGGCGGATCGAGAACCTCGCCGAACTGGCACCGCTCGCGGTCCGCGCCGGGCTGAACGGCGTGATGATGGGCAACTTCCTGACCGCGCTCGGGGCGACACCGGCCGAGGACCGCGAGATGTTCGAGCGCCAGGGCCTGAATGTCGCGCGTCAGCCCGACAACGGCGCCCACCCGCGGCCCGACAACCGCTCCGGCTGGCTGGAGGGCGATACGCCCGATGTGATCGAGGACTACCTGGAGCGCGACGCCGAGCCGGCGCTCGCGCTGTGGGACCCCTCGAAGCAGTTGCGCTACCGCGCCAAGCGCAAGCGCGAGCCGGCTCGATGAGCGACATCGGCGCGCAATTGGACCGGCTGCGCGACGCCGGCCTGTACAGGCGCACGCGTCTGATCAGCGGCCCGCAGGGCCCGCGCGTCCTGATCGACGGGACGCCCGTGCTGCTGTTGTGCTCCAACAACTACCTCGGGTTCGCCGATCATCCGCGGGTGCGCGAGGCGGCGGCCGACGCAGCGATGCGCTGGGGAGTCGGTGCCGGCGCGTCGCGGCTGGTCTCGGGCACGATGACGATCCATGAACGGCTCGAGCAGCGGCTGGCGGAGTTCGAGCGAACCGAGTCATGCGTGCTGTTCGGCTCCGGCTATCTCGCGAACGTCGGCGTGCTCTCGGCGCTCGGCGCCGGCGACCAGACGATCTTCTCGGACGCGCTCAACCACGCTTCGATCATCGACGGCTGCCGGCTCGCCCGGGCCGAGACCTTCGTCTACGAGCACTGCAACCTCGACCACCTCGAGTGGGCGTTGCGCGAGCGCGGGCGTGAGGGTGATGTGATCGTGACCGACTCGATCTTCTCGATGGACGGGGACATCGCGCCGCTCGCCGGGATCGTCGAGCTGGCACGCCGCCACGGAGCGAGGGTCGTCGTCGACGAGGCGCACGCAACCGGCGCGCTCGGTCCGGGCGGGCGCGGGGCGATCGCCGAAGCCGGCCTGGACGGCCAGGTCGACGTCGTGGTCGGCACGCTGAGCAAGTCGCTCGGGTCCTACGGCGGCTACGTCTGCGCCAGCCGCGAGATCGTCGAGTTGCTGCTGAACAGCGCGCGCGCGCTGATCTTCTCGACCGCCCTGCCGCCGCCGGCCGCCGCCGGCGCGCTCGCCGCGCTCGAGCTGTTGATCGAGCAGCCGCTGCGACCGGCGAAGCTCCAGGCCACGGCCGCCCTGCTGCGCAGCGAACTGGCCGCGGCGGGGATCGCCGCGCCACGCGGGCGCACACAGATCGTGCCGCTGATCGTCGGTGACGCCGACGCTGCGATGCGCCTGTCCGAGGCCGCGCTCGCCCGAGGCGTCTTCGCGCAGGCGATCAGACCCCCGACCGTGCCGGCGGGAAGCTCTCGGCTGCGGCTCACCGTGATCGCCTCGCACACGGCGAGCGAGCTGACCGGCGCCGTCAGCGCACTCAGCGCCGCTGCGCGCGAGGTGGGCGTCACCTTCACGGCAGAGGACCCAGTGCCCGCCGAGCCCGTCGCGCGCGCCGCGTAGGCCCGCCGTGCCTGTCGAGCGAGGCTCCGGCGCGCATCCCGCGCGCGCCCTGCGCGGGTGCTTCGTCACGGCCACCGACACGGGCGTCGGCAAGACGATTCTCGCCGCCGCACTCGTCGGCGCGCTGCGCGCGCGCGGCGAGCAGGTGCACGCTCGCAAGCCGGTCATGACCGGCCTGGACGACGGGCCGCCACTCGATCACGAGCTGCTCGCCATGGTCAGCGGCGAGCGGCCCGCCAGCGTGTCGCCGGCCCGCTACGGCCCGGCCGTCTCGCCGCACCTCGCCGCGGCGCTCGCCGGGCAACAGCTCGACATCGCCGCGCTGATCGCCGACATCCGCGCCGCCGGGTCGCCGGTGATCGTCGAGGGCATCGGCGGGCTGCTCGTGCCGCTCAGCGACGGCTGGGACGTTCGCCGCCTGGCGCGCGAGCTTGATCTCGGCGTCGTGATCGCCGCGCGTCCGGGGCTGGGGACGATCAGCCACACGCTGCTGACCCTCGAGGCTGCGCGGAGTGCGCAACTGGACGTGCGCGCGGTCGTGCTGACGCCCTGGCCCGGCGATCCGAGCACGATCGAGCGCTCCAACCGTGCGACGATCGAGCGCCTCGGCAAGGTCGAGGTGGCCGCGCTCCCGGCCCTGTCGAAGCTCACGGCGAGCGCGCTGGCGGCAGCCGGTGCCGCGCTGCCCTACGACAGCTGGCTGAGCTGACGCGCTCGGCGCAGGCGCCGTCTCGACGGGGCGCGGCTGCGGCCCAGCCCCAGCCGCCGGCGGCGCACCAGCACTCGTCCGAGCACGAGCAGCGCGAGTGAGCCCGCGGCGATCGCCTGCAGCGCGACCCGCCCGTCGTCGATCCGCTCAAAACGCGTGCCGTCGGGCCCGATCTCGATGAAGCCCACAGGGCGCGCGTCGAGCGCGCCGCCCCCACCGCCCCCCGAGCCGCGTCCGTTCGGCTCGTTGCCGAAGCCCCAGCCGCCGGCGGTGCGCACGCTCGCCACCGGGATGACCGTGCGGCCCTTCGCTTCGACCGGCCGGCCGAAGCACAGCCGCGCGCCGGTCAGCCGTGCCAGTGCCCGCTGAGCGGGTGGCAGCGCCTTCTCAGGCTTTGCGTTCATCGCCCACGATCAGTCGTCGTAGGGCGTGAAGTCGCGCTTGCGGGCGCCGCAAACCGGACAGAACCAGGTGTCGGGAATATCCTCGAACGCGGTGCCCGGGGGGATGCCGCCGTCGGGATCGCCGTTGGCGACGTCGTAGATGTAGCCGCAGGACTCGCAGTGCCAGCGTTGGATGGTTCGGACGGCCTCGGTCATTGAGGCCCAGTTTATTGCTCGGCGCCCACGGACCACGCCGGTGACCCGGCGCAGCCGCGCGAGCGACGCACCGAGCGAGATCGGCAGGCGCGCCCGACGGCGAGCGCCTACAGCGCCCGGCGGTAGAGCTCGGCCAGATCCTCGGCGGTCGGCACGCGCGGGTTGACCAGCGTGCAGGCATCGCCCATCGCGCCCTCCACGAGCGCCGGGATCCCCGCCTCGGTCACGCCGACCTGCGAGAGCCGCGTCGGCAGGCCGAGCGAGACCACGAGCCCGCGAATGTGATCGGCGAGCGTCTGACCGACCTCGCCGGCGCTCTCGAGCCCCAGCAGCTCCGCCAGGTCGCGGTAGCGGGCGGCGATATCATCGCCGCCGGCGGCGTTGTACTCGATCGTGCCCGGCAGGTTGATCGCGTTGGCGACGCCGTGGGGAACGTCGTAAAGGGCGCCGCAGGGGTGTGAGAGGGAGTGGGCGATACCGAGCGCCCCGGAGGTCGTCGGCACGATCGCCAGCGACGCCGCGATCAGCATGTTGCCGCGCGCACTCTCGTCCGCCGGCGAGTGCACCGCGCGCTCGAGGTTCGCGTGGATCAGCGCCAGCGCGTGCAGTGCATAGGCGTCGGCATGGGCGTTCCAGTCGCGCGACACGTAGCCCTCGATCGCGTGGGTCATCGCATCCATGCCGGTCGACGCGGCGAGCGCCGGCGGCAGCGTGAGGGTCGCCGCCGGATCGAGGATCGCCAGTCGCGGGATCAGCGCGAAGTCGCCGATCTGGTACTTCACGTGCGCCTCTCGATCCTTGATCACGGCGGCGAAGCTGACCTCGGAGCCGGTCCCCGCGGTGGTCGGTATGCACGCCAGCGGCGCCAGCTCGAGCGCGCGCCCAGCGCCGTCGTCGGCGCGCGGCAGGCCGTAGTAGCCCTCCCACTCACGCGCCGAGCCGCCATGCGTGAACAGCAGGTTGGCGACCTTCGCGCTGTCCATCACCGAGCCGCCGCCGAGCGCCAGGAACGAGTCGGCGCCGGTCTCGCGGGCGAGCGCCGCGATCTGTGCGACGACCGCGCCGTCTGAGTCCTGGGGCACGGCGTCGAAGATCGCCGCCAGCTCGAGGCCGCCGTCGGTGACGCCCTCGGCGACACGGTCGACGAGCCCGGTGGCGCGGATCACGGCGTCGCTGACGAGCAGGACCCGCCGGGCGCCCTCCTTGGCGAACTCGAAGCCGGCCGAGGCGAGCAGGTCGCGCCCGGCGATCACCCGGGTTGGAGCGCTGAACTGGTAGAAGTCCTTGAAGCCCGCCATCTGGCGCTCATCGGCGAACCCGGTCACTCAGTATCCACCCGAGAACCCCTCGCGCACGTCGGGCGGCGCCAGCGGATCAAGACCGGCAAACCGCGGCACATCAGACCTCCGCAAGATCGCCGCGACCGGCCGCCTGCAGCTGCGCCTTGTAGCGCGGGAAGACCGGCTTCGTCAGCGGCACGAGCCGCAGAATCTTCGCCACGGGCCCCTTCGCCTTGATCTGGCCTCGCGCCAGCGCGACTGTCACGTTGACCTTGCCGAGCCAGAAGCGGTGGGCGGTGTCGGCGTCCATCGTCATCACCACCTCGGGCTCAAGGCGCGTCGGGCCGAGGTCCACCTGCCCCTCCTGCGCCGCCATCAGCTTGACCGTGATCTGGGACTCCGGGTTGTGGTAGCAGTACTGCACGATCGTGTTGGCCGCGCGGAACTTCGGCGCGAGCTCCTCGTCGGCGAGCAGGTCGAGGAACAGCTGCCCGAGGTATTGATAGACCTCTTGATCGTCTTTGAAGTAGGTCACGGCACGCTCCGCGCGTAGGTCGTTTCGCCGGCCGGCTAGGTGCCCAGCGGCGCCGATTCCTCGTCGCGGATCACGTGCAGCACAGCGTTGATCAGTGCGAGGTGGGTGAAGGCCTGGGGGAAGTTGCCCAGGTGGCGGCCGCTGAGCGGTTCGATCTCCTCGGCGAACAGGTCAAGCGGCGACGCCAGCGCCAGCAGGCGCTCACACAGCGCCCGCCCGCGGCGGCGCTCGCCGATCTCGAGCAGCCCGGAGACCAGCCAGAACGAGCAGATCAGGAACGCTCCCTCGTGCGCGCCGGCGAGCCCGTCGTCGGTCTGGTCGGGGCGGTAGCGCAGCACCAGCCCCTGCTCGGTCAGCTCGCGCTCGATCGCGAGGACAGTGTTGCGCACGCGGTCGTCTTCGGCGGGCAGGAAGCGCACGAGCGGGAGCAGCAGCGCCGAGCCGTCGAGCGCGACGGTGTCGTAGTGCTGGACGAACACGCCGCGTTCATCCACGCCGCGCTCGCAGATGTCGGCGTGAATCTCGTTGGCGATCGCGCGCCAGCGGTCGGCGAGCGCCGAGCGACCGCGCCTTGCCGCCAGCCGGGCGGCGCGGTCCAGCGCCACCCAGCACATCAGCTTCGAGGACACGTAGTGGCGCGGCTCCCCGCGCGCCTCCCAGATCCCCTGGTCGGGCTCGCGCCAGACATCGGCCGCCCGATCGGCTTGGGCCTCGATCACCGGCCACAGCCGCTGCGGGCTGTGACCGTACTTCTTCGTGTGGAGGTAGAGCGAGTCGAGCACCGCGCCGTAGACGTCGTTCTGGCGCTGGCTGAAGGCGTCGTTGCCGATCCGCACCGGCTGGGCGCCCTCGTAGCCGGTCAGATGTCCGAGCTGCTGCTCGGTCAGGTCGCGCTCGCCACCGACGCCGTACATGATCTGCAGCGAGCCGTCACTGTTTCGCTGCAGGTCGGCGACGTACTGGATGAAGTCGTCGGCCTCCCAGCTGAGGCCGAGCGAGGAGAGGCCCCAGAGCGTCAGCGTGGCGTCGCGCATCCAGGTGTAGCGGTAATCCCAGTTGCGCTCCCCACCCGGCGTCTCCGGCAGCGACGTCGTCGCAGCAGCCACCACGGCGCCGGTCGGTGCGTAGGTCAGCCCCTTCAGCACCAGCGCCGAACGCTGCAGCTGCGCGCGCCAGCGATGGTCGGGGAAGCGGCCGGTGTCCAGCCAGTTGCGCCAGTATTCCCCTGTCCCGGCGAGGCTCTCCGACGCCTCCTCGTAGGTCCGCGGGCCGTCGAGCAGCCGCGACCACGCCAGCGCGCAGAACCGCCGCTCGCCCTTCGCGAGGCGGTGGCGCGCGCGAGCCGAGCCGCCCTCGATCCCGAGCGGCATGTCGCTGTGCAGGCGCAGCGTGCGCCCGGCGCCGGCGGCGTCGAGCGCCTGCGGCTCGCCGGCGACCGTGGCCCAGGTCGCGGGCGTGCGCCCGTAGTCGAACATCGGCTCGCAGAGCAGCTCGACCTGGATCGAGCCGTGGATGCACTTGATCGTGCGCACGAGCACGTGGTAGGCGTCGTGATCGGCGGGCGGGCGGGTGTGAGCGGTGGCGGAACCGGCCTCGCGCTCCCGCCACGGGCCGATGACCAGCGCGTCGCGCACGACGGCCCAGCCGGTCGCGGTCTGCCAGGTCGTTTCGAGCACGTTGGTGCCCGGCTCATAGCGGCGCCCCGCAGGCACGCCCATACCCGACGGGCCGAGCCGGAAGCCGCCGGCGCCACGGTCGAGGATCGCCGCGAACACGCTCGGCGCGTCAAAGCGCGGCGGGCATAGCCATTCGACGGTCCCGTCGGGCGCGACCAGCGCGGCGGTGTGGCAGTCGGAGAGAAACGCGTAGTCGGCGATCGGCGGGAACGGCGAGGTGCGCGCCACGCGGTCGTCAAACGGCGTCGCCGTCGAGCGCGGGCGATCCCACGGATCCATCGCGCCGGCGCGGCGCAGTATGGACGCGCGCTTGGGCTCACCCGGGCTCGGGGTCGTATCGGTTTGGCGCGTGTCGGCCATCTGCCAACCGTACGATGACACGCCGCGGCGCAACCTCCTCCAGGCTGCATGTTTTCCTCCAAAGCGCCCGCGCCGGCGACGCGAGCCCAGCGGCGTCAGCCGCCGTCGGCGATCACGTGCGCTACCGCGTTGATCAACGCGAGGTGCGTGAAGGCCTGGGGGAAGTTGCCGAGATGGCGCCCGCTCGCGGCATCCAGCTCCTCGGCGTAGAGCCCAAGCGGCGAGGCGAGCGACAGCAGACGCTCGCACAGCGTGCGCGCCCGCTCGCGCTCGCCGATCTCAGACAGCGCCGAGACCATCCAGAACGAGCAGATCAGGAACGTGCCCTCCTCGCCGGAGAGGCCGTCGTCGGTCTCGTCGACGCGGTAGCGCATCACCAGCCCGTGGTCGGTCAGCTCGTCGGCGATCGCCAGCACCGTCGCGCGCACGCGCTCGTCGTCGCTCGGCAGGAAGCGCACGATCGGGATCAGCAGGTTGGAGGCGTCGAGCGCCTTGGTGTCGTAGTGCTGGACGAACACGCCGCGGTCGTCGACGCCGCGCTCCAGGATGTCCTCGCGGATCGTCTCGGCGCCGCTCTGCCAGCGCTGCGCGAGCTCCGGCTCGCCGCGCAGCTCCGCGAGGCGCGCCCCGCGATCCAGCGCCACCCAGCACATCAGCTTCGAGGACACGTAGTGGCACGGCTCGCCGCGCGCCTCCCAGATCCCCTGGTCGGGGCGCCGCCACACGCGCCAGGCGCTCGCCACCTGGTCGCAGAGCACCGGCCACAGCCGATCCTGGATGTGATCGTGGCGCTTGGTGTGCAGGTAGACGGAGTCGAGCACCGCGCCGAAGCAATCGTTTTGGCGCTGGTTGTAGGCGCCGTTGCCCTTGCGCACCGGCCGCGAGCCCTCGTAGCCCTTGAGGTGGCGCAGCGTCGTCTCGCGCAGGTTTCGCTCGCCGCCGATCCCGTACATGATCTGCAGCGATCCGTCCTTGTTGCGCTGGAGATCGGCGAGGTACTCCATGAAGTCGTTGGCCTCCCAATCGAGGTCCAGCGCGTGCAAGCCCCACAGCGTGAACGTCGCGTCGCGCATCCAGCAGTAGCGGTAGTCCCAGTTGCGCGCGCCGCCGGGGGTCTCCGGCAGCGAGGTGGTCAGCGCCGCGATCATCGCCCCCGTCGGAGCGTAGGTCAGGCCCTTCAGCACGAGCGCGGAGCGCTGCAGGAAGGCCCGCCACGGATGGTCGGGGTAGGTCCCGGCGGCCAGCCACTCGCGCCAGTAGTGACAGGTGCGCTGGATGTGCGCGAGCGCCTGCTCGTAGGTTCGCGGCCCACCCAGCTCCGGCGCCCAAGACAGCGCGCAGAAGCGCTGCTCGCCCTCGCGCATCGTGTGCCGCGCGTGCGCCGACGCCTGTTCGATCCCCATGCGCATGTCACTGACCAGTCGCACCCTCGTCGTCCCGTCGGTCGCGTCCAGGGCGAACTCGGCCTCCCCCTCGACCGCCGACCAGCGGGCCGGCGTGCGGCCGTAGTTGAAGCGCGGCGCGCAGATCAGCTCGACCGGTACCTCGCCCTGCAGGCACTCGATCGTGCGGACCAGCAGATGGTCGGCGTCGTGGTCGGTCGGCGGCCGTATGTGTGCACCGGAGCGGTCGCTGCCGTGCCAGGGGCCGATCGACATCGCGTCGCGAACGACCAGCCAGCCGGTCGGCGTCATCCAGGTCGTCTCCAGCACGTTGGTGCCCGGCTCGTAGCGGCGGCCGGCGGGAACGTCCACCCCGTAGGGGGCAACGCGGAAGGATCCGGCGCTGCGGTCCAGCAGCGAGCCGAAGATGCTCGGCTGATCAAACCGCGGCAGGCACAGCCACTCCACCGAGCCGTCGGGCGCAAGCAGCGCGCCGGTGTGGCAATCCGACAGGAACGCGTAGTCGGCGATCGGCGGGAACGGCGAGCCGCCGTCCCATTGCGACGGACTGATCACGCCGCCGAACGCCTCGGCCGCAGTCACGCTCGCACGCGCCCGCACCGCCTTCGCGCGCGGCGCAGTCACGCTCGGACGCGCGCGCACCGCCTTCGCGCGCGGCGCGGTGGCGACCTTCTTTCGGGGGGCGGCTGGCATCGGGCGCGAGACTATCGCGGCGCGCAGGTCAGCGGAACTTCGCGCTGGGCAGCGCGTTACAGTGGGTCAGAGTCAGTCCGAGAACGGACGCGCGTGGAAGCCTCAGCTCTCCCAACACGTCTCACCGCCAGCCGGGCTCCGTTTTCGGCCGCGTTCCTGCGTCTGCGCTCCGACGACCAGCTGGTGGCGATGTTCCGCGCCGGCTCCGACGAGGCCTTCCGCGCGATCCACGACCGCTACCGCGTCCGGCTCCTGGCCTACACGCGCCAGATGCTGCGCGGTGGCGGCGACGCCGAGGACGCGCTCCAGGACGTGTTCCTGCGGGCCTACCGGGCGCTGCGCGCGAGCGACCGCCCGGTGGCGCTCCGCGCCTGGCTCTACCGCATCGCCCACAACCGCTGCATCGACCAGCTCCGACGCCCCTGCCCGCTGCCGAGCGAGCTGGCGGCCGACGCCGAGCCGGCCTTCGGAGCGCCGAGCTCGACACGCGAGCCGGCGGCGGTCGCGGAACGCAGCGCGGCGCTCGCCCGGCTGGTCGCCGACGTGCGAACGCTCCCCAGCCAGCAGCGCTCGGTGCTCCTGATGCGCGAGCTGCAGGGGCTCAGCTATGAGGAGCTCGCGAGCGCCCTTTCGATCTCCGTGCCGGCCGTGAAGTCGCTGCTGCTGCGCGCCCGCACCGGCCTCATCGACATCGCGCTCGCGCGCGAGGCACCGTGCGTGGAGATCCGCGAGGAGCTGGTCGGCGCCGCGGACCGCGGCGTGCGGGTCAGCGGCCGTGCCCGCCGCCACTGCGGTGAGTGCTCGGGCTGCGACGCCTACCGCGGCGAGCTGCGACGCCTGCGTCGCGGCTTCGCGGCGCTGACCCCGAGCGGGCCGCTCACCCAGCTGGGCATGCTGTTCGGGATCGGCAGCGGCGGTGGAGCGGCGGCGGCCGGTGGCGGCGGAGCCGCAAGCGCCGGCGGCGTGCTGGCCGGCGCGACGGCGGCCAAGATCGCCGTGGCGGTCTGCTGCGCGGCGCTGATCACGACCGCCGGACGAGCGGTGATCGACGAGCCCTCGACGCCCGCCACCCACCACCACGCGGCGCCCCGCATCGTCACGGTCTCCGCGCTGCCGACCCACCGCAGCGTGATCGCCGCCGCCCCGACCGCCCCCCGCACCGTTGCCTCCAGCGCTTCGCCCACCACGGCCAGCGCGCACAGCGGCGGTGGCGGTGTCGCGATCGGCGCGACCGGCGCGACCGGCGCGACCGGCCCGAGCGGCACGGCCGGCGGCGTGGGTCCGAGCAGCTCGGTGACCGGTCCGACCGGCGCGATCGGCGCCGGCAACGCACCGAGCGGCGCGACCGGCGAGAGCGGCAGCGCCATCGCCGCCAACGGCATCGGCGGCCCGGGCTCGATCTCCACCGCGACGGCGCCACCGGAGGGGACCTCGCCGGTCGGGGCCACCGGGGCGAGCGGCGATGCCGGCACGGCCGACGCCCACTACGACATCGGCCGCTCCGGATCGCCGGCGGGCTCAACCGGGGAGACCGGGGCGCTCGCGGCAGGCGCCACCGCGCAGGCAGGTTCAGCCGGCAGCTGACGCGCCGCCGGCTCGCGGGCGGGGCCGACCGCAACCGCCCGCGCCACTTCCGCTGTGCGGGTCGGCGCATGCGCCGACCCGTGGGTGGGTGCATGCACCCACCCA
>PMKB01000168.1 GCA_003157595.1 Solirubrobacterales bacterium | reverse complement strand
TCAGCACGTCGGTGCCGCGCAGGAAGCCCCCGTCGACGACGATCTCAGCCTGGCCTGCGACGACGTCCACCACCTCGCGCAGCGTCTCGATCGCCGCCTCCGCATGGTCGAGCTGGCGACCGCCGTGGTTTGAGACGTAGATCACCTCGAACCCGCGCTCGAGCGCCAGTTCGGCGTCGCGGGCGGTCTGGATCCCCTTGACGATCAGCGGCACGCCCGCGCGCTCGTGCATCCGCTCGAGCCAATCCCACGTCAGGCGCGGCTGCCAGACGATTCCGGGGTCGCCGCCGAACTCGCGCGTCGGCGGGAGCCAGCCGCTGCGCAGCTGGCGCTCGCGGCGCCCGTAGTAGGCGGCGTCGACGGTCAGCCCGATCGCCCCGTAGCCGGCCTCCAGCACGCGCCCGATCGTCTCCTGCGCCCACGCCGCGTCGCCGCGGACGTATATCTGAGCGATCTTCGCTCCCGCGGTGGCGGCGCCGACCGCCTCCAGGCCCGGCGCGCTGATCGAGCTGATCATCGCTGTCACGCCGAAACGCTCGCCGGCGCGGGCGCTGGCGAGCGCTCCCTCCGCGGTGAACGTCTCCGTGCCGCCGAGCGGCGCCAGCAGGACCGGGATTCGCAGCCGCTGTCCGAGCAGCGTCGCGCTGGGATCGATGCTCGACACATCGCGCGCCACGCGCGGACGCAGTGCCAGCGAGTCGATCGCGAGCCGGTTGCGCCAGGCCGTCGTCTCGCTTTCCGCACCACCGGCGATGTAGTCCCAGACGTCCTCGTCAAGCTTTGCCGCGGCCGCGTCGATGATCTCGTGGATCGTTGTCGCGGCGGCCGGCTCCCGTGGCATGCGGCGATCCTAGCGCCGTCGTAACATGGCAGCGGACGCCGACGTGGCTCCCGCCGCGTCCACCCCCGAAAGAGGTGTTACCCGTATGGCGGATCAGGCCAGCCACGCGACGCTCGACTACTCGGTTAGCGACCGCGTCGCCTACGCGACGCTGTGTCTGCCGGATAACGGCAACGCCTTCACCGAACAGACTCTCGACGACATCAACGACGTCGTTGCCCGTGTGCAGCACGACGCGAGCGTGCGCGTACTGGTCCTGCGCGGCCAGGGCGACGTCTTCTCGGTCGGCATCGATTCGGACGTACTGACGGCCCTCTACGCCGATATCGAGTTCTACGAGCACATCCTGACGCGCGTCGCCGCTCTCGGTCTCTCGCTCGAGGCGCTCGACGTTCCCGTGATCGCCGCCATCAACGGGACCGCCACCGAGGTGGGCTTCGACCTCGCGCTCGCGTGCGATCTGATCGTGATCGCCGACGAGGCGATGATCGGCGACGGGCGCGCCATGTTCGGCCGCGTGCCGGGGGGCGGCGCGACCGTCCGTTTGCCGCGGGCCGTCGGAGTGTTGCGGGCGCGCGAGATCATCTTCTCCGGTCGCTTGCTGAGCGGCACCGAGGCCGCCGCGCTCGGGCTCGCGCTGCGCAGCGTGCCGCTGGCCGAGCTCGATGGCGCAGTCGCGGAGCTGACGGCCACGCTGACCGACAAGTCGCGGCCCGCGCTGGCGACGATCAAGCGCCAGATCAACGGCAGTCTCGGGCTCGACACGCCGAGCGCCATCGAACACGAGCGCAGCGAGATCATCAAGCATGTCAGCGATCCTCACTCCGACGCGGTCGAGGGACTGCGCGCGGACCGGGAGGGTCGCCCTCCCTCCTGGGCCTGAGCGTCCGCGTCCAGGCGGGGTTCTCGCGCCGCAACGTTACCCCGCCTCGCGCCGCCTGACCCGCGCGACTCGCGACCGCCGCCGCGCCGGCCCGCGTAACGTGACCCGCACCCGCGCCGGCCCGCTCGCCCGACGCGACCCGCGCCCGCGCTCAGTTCGCGGTGTCGATCACCACGCGCCCGCGGATCCGACCCGCGAGGATCTCCGCCGCGAGCTCCGGCACCCGTGACAGCGGCTCGACGGTCGTCATCGCGTCGAGGCGATCAACCGCCAGATCGCGCTCCAGCCGCCTCCAGGCGATCGCCCGCAGGGCTGCGGGGCACATCACCGAGTCGATGCCGAGCAGGCTGACGCCGCGCAGGATGAACGGCGCGACGGTGGTCGGCAGGTCAGTGCCGCCCGCCCGGCCGCAGGCGGCGACCGCGCCGCCGTAGCGCGTCTGCGCGAGCACGGTGGCCAGCGTCTGGGAGCCGACGGTGTCGACCGCGCCGGCCCAGCGCGCGCTCTCGAGCGGCTTCGACGGCTGATCGAGCTCGGCGCGCGCGACGATAGACGCGGCCCCCAGCTCTCGCAGGTAGTCGTGCAGCGCCTCGCGCCCGGTGGCGGCCGCGACGCGGTGGCCAAGCGCGGCGAGCAGCGTGATCGCGACGCTGCCGACGCCCCCGCCGGCCCCGGTCACGAGCACCTCCTCACCCTCGCCGGGCGCCACGCCGGCGTGCTCGAGCGCCAGCACGCACAGCATCGCGGTCAGCCCCGCCGTGCCGATCGCCATGCACTGCGACAGCGTGAAACTCTGCGGCCTGGGCGTCAGCCACTCCGAGCGCACGCGCTGGCGCTGCGTGTAGCCGCCGGGGTGCGACTCCGACAGGCCCCAGCCGGTGACCAGCACCTCTTCGCCCCGACGCCAGTCCGGCGAGTCCGACGCCTCGACCACGCCCGCCAGGTCGATCCCGCAGACCATCGGGTAGCTGCGCGCGATCCGGCCGGAGCCGCCCACGATAAGCCCGTCCTTGTAGTTGAGCGAGGAGTGCGACACCGCGACCGTGACGTCGCCCTCGGGCAGCTCGGCGTCCGCGAGCTCACGCAACCCTGCCGGACCGGGCTCCGGCGCCACGATCGCCTTGAAGCTCATGGCCTGACCCTAGTGGACCGGCGACGACGCCGATCACGCCAACCCTCGAGCGCCGCGGGGCCGAGCGTTGGGCCCCACCGGTAGTAGGGTTCTGCGCCCGATGAGCGCCAGCGCCCCGGAGACCACGATCTACTCGGGACATCCGTCGTGGCGTTCGATGCTCGACTTCCATCTCGCCGGGCTGTTCGGCGCGCTGGCCGGCGCCGCGATCGCGCGCCTGGTCTCCAAGAGCTGGGGCATCGCGGTCGCCGTGTTCGCCGCGATCCTCGCCATCTCGCTGCTGATCGGCCTGCTCCGCCGGGTCTCCACGCGCTACACGATCACCGACCGGCGACTGCACATCCGCCGCGGCATCCTCTCGCGCACCGAGCAGCACACGACGATCGATCGTGTCCAGAACGTCGAGACCCACCAGACGCTGTTCGAGCGGGTCCTGCGGATCGGCACCGTCAACTTCGACACCGCGGCGACGGATGACTCCGACTTCGCGTTCGTCGGGATCGCAACGCCAAAGCTGGTGGTCGCAGCGGTTGACCGCGCCCAGCAGCTATCCAGCCGCGCGGACCCGCTGAACCCGACCGCATGAGCGCAGCAGCGATCGTCGGCGCAAGCGAGCTGACGCGGCGATACGGCGAGGGCGAGGTGGCGGTGGACGCGCTGAGCGATGTCAGCGTCGAGTTCACGCAGGCCCGCTTCGCCGCGATCATGGGACCGTCGGGGTCGGGCAAGTCGACGCTGATGCACATCCTCGCCGGCCTCGACCGCCCGACGGCCGGCAACGTGTGGGTCGACGGCGCTGAGATCACGTCGCTCAAGGAGCGCGCCCTCACGCAGCTCAGGCGCGACAAGATCGGCTTCATCTTCCAGACCTTCAACCTCCTGCCGACGCTCAACGCGGAGGAGAACATCATGCTGCCGCTGACCATCGCCGGCCGCAAGGGCGACGACGGCTGGGTCAAGCAGCTCATCGAGACCGTGGGGCTCGGCGACCGCCTTGACCACAAGCCCTCCGAGCTCTCGGGCGGGCAGCAGCAGCGCGTCGCCGTCGCCCGCGCGCTGGCGTCGCGGCCCGCCGTGCTCTTCGCCGACGAGCCGACCGGCAACCTCGATTCCCACACAGGGGGAGAAGTCCTCGACCTGCTGCGGCNNAAGGACGGCAAGATCGCCCACGACTGCGGCCGCCTCGGGCGCGACGACGTGTACGACGTGATCAAGTCGCTGGAGGATGCTTCGTGATCCGCCTCGCGTGGCGGAGCCTCATGGCGCACAAGTTGCGCACGATCCTGACGACGCTGGCGATCCTGCTGGGCGTTGCCATGATCAGCGGCACCTACGTGCTCACCGACCAGATCGACAAGGGCTTCCAGCAGATCTTCGCGGACGCGTACAAGGGCACCGACGTGACGGTGACGCGGGCGCAGTCGTTCTCCGGCTCG
>PMKB01000186.1 GCA_003157595.1 Solirubrobacterales bacterium | reverse complement strand
TCGCAACTGCTCACCGGCCCGCTCGAGCCGCGCGATCAGCGCGTCGAGCTGGTTCTCAGGAGTGCTCATACCGAGCATTCTCGCGCACCTCGCGGAGGATCGCATCGAGAATGCCGTTGACGAAGCCCGGCGCGTCCGCACCGCAGAAGGTCTTGGCGCTCTGCACCGCCTCGTCGATCGCGCCCTCAGGCGAGATCGGCTGATCGGCGGGGACAGCGTCGCCGTAGAGCATCTCCACCAGCGCCACACGCAGGATGTTGCGCTCCAGCGGCGCGATCCGTTCGATCGTCCAGCCGTGGGCGTGGTCGCCGATCAGCTCATCGAACTCGGGCGCCCGCTCGACGGCCGCCCACGCCAGGGCGCGGGTGAACGGCGCCGCGTCCCGACCCAGCGCCTCCGCGAGCGGCTGCCCGGTGAGGTCGTGCTGGTAGGCCGCAATCACCGCCGCGCGCCGTTGCTCGCTGCGGCGCACGGGCCTAGTCGGTCTTCCCGGGACGTTGTGCCGGAAGCGGCGACTGGCCGGCGTCGACTGGGTGGGACGCGGGGAACGGGCAAGGGCGGTTGCCCTGCCGGGACCGAAGACGCCGCCAGGCGGCGCCCAGACGCCGCCGTTCACTCTGAAACATTCCAGGGAAGCCCACTAGATCACGCGCGCGACACGTAGTCGCCGCTGCGCGTGTCGACGCGGACGCGGTCGCCGATGTTGACGAACAGGGGCACGTTCACCTCGGCCCCAGTTTCGAGCAGCGCGGGCTTGGTCCCGCCGCCCGACGCCGTATCGCCACGCACGCCGGGCTCGGTGTCGCGGACCTCGAGGTCGACGGCGCTGGGCAGCTGCAGGTCGACCGGCTCCCCGTCGATGAACAGAACGTCGACCTCGTCATTCGGTCGCGTCCATTGCAGCGCCTCGGCCAGCGTGGTCTCCGCAATCTCGAGCTGCTCGTAGGAACTGAGATCCATGAAATGCGCCCCTCCCCGTTCGGCGTAGAGGAACTGCATGTGGCGCGTCTCGGTGCGAACCGCGCGGAACTTCTCCCCGGCGCGGAAGGTGCGGTCGATCACCGCTCCGTCGGAGGTGCGGCGCAGCTTGGTTCGCACGAACGCACCACCCTTGCCGGGCTTGACGTGCTGAAACTCGAGGATCTTGAAGACCACACCGTCCACGTCGATGTGATTGCCGTTCTTGAACTGATTCGTGTTGATCATGTCGCGCCAGTCTACGCGCGGGGCGTCGCGAACTTATTCCAACGCGGGTTCTCGATCGGCGTACAGTCGCGCCATCCAAACTGAGGAGACACGATGGCTGTAGGAATTCGCTTGAAGGGCGACGGGTGGACGGCCGAGCAGGTCGACCGGCTCAACGCGGCAATCGACCCGGGCGGCAATCCCCCGGACGGACTCATCTTTCACGCGTCCGGTCCCGTGGATGGCGGCTGGGGGGTCCTCGACTTCTGGGAGTCGCGCGCACACTTCGACCGCTTCGCGGCAGAGCGCATCGGACCCGCGGCGGCTGCAACCGGTATCACCAGCCAGCCGGAGGTGCACGAGTTCTCGGTGCACGAGTACTTCCCTCACTAGGCGGCGCCGTCCGGACGGCCTGCGCCCGGTAAGCGCGGGCCGCGAGGCGCGGCTGGTAGAAGTGCGCCCGTAGTCGCATTCTGATCGGGCTTGGTGGCACGGCTACCGCTGGGCGCGACCCCGTGCGACGATCGCGCCCAGCTCGAGGATCGCCAGCGTCAGCGCGATCGGCACGGTCGCAGGCAACTCGCGGACCGCCAGGAACAGCAGGTCGAAGGCGAGGCCGATGAGCGCCGCGACCGCCGCACCACGGCGGGCGAGCCCGGGCTGGGTCGCGAGCAGAGCCCCGAGCAACGCGGCGACGAAGACGTCGCCGTACCCCATCACCGCCGAGCCGAACACAACCCGCTGCAGTTGCGGCAGGTGCGCGAGGGGCGCCGCGGCATTGAGCGCTCCGTTGGGGGCCGCCAGCAGGTCGCTGAGCACCAGCCAGCTGTCCACGACCGCCATCGCGACGATCCCGAGCTTGACCAGAACGCGGGGGCTGACCGCCACGAGCAACACCGCCAGTGAAACGCAGGACAGCGCGTCCAGCGCCAGGCCGGCAGTCTCACCTGCCAGGCCCTGGCGGTCGGCCCAGGCCAGCGCGAAGAGCAGCGCGGCGACGGGCGCAAACCACGGCCGGCTGCGCCGCATTGCCCAGCCGAGACCCAGCGCCGCAAGAAGCGGCACGGCGATCAGGGCGAGGTAGGTGAGGCCGTCGGCCAGGCCTCCGAGCGCCCGCTCAGCGAACACGAAGCCGGCAACCGACGCGGCCGGGATCGCCGCCCACCAGCCGCTGCGCAAGCGCGCGAGCGCCGGGATCTCGCGCGGTGCCGGCCACATGACCAGTCCGGCCTGAACGAGCGACAGCACGCAGATCGAGACTGCGAACGAGGGCACGAACCCAGGATGGAGCACCGCGGCGATCGCCGCACGCCGGCCGGCGCCGGCCGGCGCGCAAACGCCCGGCCGGCGGGCCCAGGCACCTCAAGCGAGCCCGCGATTACACCGATAAGGACTGCGTGACCAGGCTGCGCGTGCGCGACCACGGACCCGCGCTCGCATTCGCGGCATTGGGCGTGTGGGCGATGTCGTTCCTCACCCTGTACGGGTTCGGCTGGAACGATTATGCCTCCGAGGTCGCGCCGGCCTACGACGCGCTCACCGCGGGCCATGTGTTGCAGTTCCTGCAACTGGCACCCGGCTACGGCGGTTCGCTCGAGCTGCGTGCCCCGTTCGCGCTGATCCCCGGCCTGTGGGGCGGCGGCGCCCTCGCCGTCTACCAGGCAGTGTCGATTCCGTGTCTGGCCGCCGCGGCGCTGCTGGCGGTGTGGCTAGTCGCGCGGATGCGGGAGATCGGCCACGGACGGCTCGCCCGGGCCACAGCCCTGGGGCTGTGCGTCGTCAACCCGGTGACGCTCTACGCGCTGCAGGACGGGCACGCCGAGGAGCTGCTCGGCGCAGTGCTGTGCGTGGCTGCGGTGCTCGCCGCTCAGCGTGGCCATGCGAGCTGGTCGGGCATCCTGCTCGGCCTGGCGATTGTCAACAAGCAGTGGGCACTGCTGGCGATCGGCCCGGTGCTTGTTGCGCTGCCGGCCCACCGCTGGCGCGCGAGCGCCATCGCGGGCGCGCTCGCCGCATGCTTCTACTTTCCGCTGTGGCTCTCGGCCCACGTCGGCCAGACGTCCTCAGGCGTGCCTGGAGCACTGGCGGTCTCGAGCGGCGGCACGATCTTCCAGCCGTGGCAACTGTGGTGGTTTCTCGGGTCGCACGGGCAGACGGTCCGCGACACCTTTGGTGTCGTCAAGGTCGGCTATCGAATGCCTCCCGCCTGGATCCAGAGCATCGACCACCCCCTGATCGTCGCGCTCGCGGTGCCGGTCACCCTGCTCGCGGTGTTCCGCCGACGCACCGACGCGATGCTCCTGCTCGCCTTCCTGCTGGCGATCCGCTTCGCGTTCGACACCTGGGACACGGTGTACTACCCGCTCCCGTTCATCTTTGCCCTGCTCGCCTGGGAGTGCCTCGACCGCCGCCGCCCGCCGGTCCTGGCACTGGCCGCAAGCCTCGTCGTCTGGCTGGTGTTCATCGTCGCTCCCGAGCACATCTCGGCGGACGCCCAGGCCGCCGTCTTCCTGATCGCCGCGATGCCCACGCTGCTCGCACTGGCAATCGCGCTGTTTGCCCCCGGCGTGCGATCGCGCCGAGTCCTGAGCACGGCACCTCGGCAGCGCTCAAGCGCTCCAAACACCGCGCCGATATCGACTGTGTGACCGCGCGCCATCGCGACCAGCTGCCCGTGGCCAGAGCGGTCTCGCGTCGTGAGATCGCGCTGTGGAGCGCGCTTGCTGTGGGAACGACGGTCGCGCTGCTGTGGGGGTGGTGGTGGAACGTCGCGCTGAACGATTACGCCACGGAGGCGGCGCCGAGCATGACGGCCCTGCTCCACGGCCACATCACCGAATTTCTCCAGGGCGCGCCTTCCTACGGCGCCTCGCTGCTGTTGCGGGCACCGTTCGCGCTCCCCGGCAGCCTGACCGGCGGCAGCGCTCTGCTGATCTATCGGCTCGGCGCTCTGCCCTGCCTGCTGGCGATCGGCGCACTCGGCGTCTGGCTGGCCGTGAATCTGCGCCTGGCCGGCGGACGCCTGGCCGCCGCCGCACTGGCGCTGCTTCTGTGCGCCGCCAACCCGATCAGCTACCGAGCGCTCCAGACCGGGCACCCGGAGGAGCTGCTGGGCGGGGCGCTGTGCGTGGCGGCGGTGCTGCTGGCACAGCGCGGCCGCGCGAACCTGGCGGCCGTGGCGCTCGGACTGGCGATCGCCAACAAGCAGTGGGCGCTGCTGGCGATCGGCCCGGTGCTTGTTGCGCTGCCGGCCCACCGCTGGCGCAGCCTGATCGTCGCGGGCGCCGTCGCAGCTGCTTTGGTCGCGCCGATGCTGCTGTCGTCGGTGAGCGTGACCGCCGGCACCGGCCGGCTGGTCGTGGCCGACACGGGCGCCATCTTTCACCCGTGGCAAGTGTTCTGGTTCTTCGGCTCGCGCGGGCACTGGGTGGGGTCGATGCTCGGCTCGATCGCCCGCGGTTTCCGCATTCCTCCGCCGTGGCTCGGGGGCCGAGCGCACATGTTGATCGTCTGGCTCGGCCTGCCACTGACGCTGCTGGCGGTGCGGCGCCGCACGCGCCCGGCCGACGCGCTGCTGCTGCTGGCCCTGCTGATGCTGCTGCGCTGCTGGCTGGACCCGTGGGACGTCGTCTACTACCCGCTCCCGTTCATCTTCGCCCTGCTTGCCTGGGAGACCACGGTCGCGCGGCGCCTGCCGATCGGCGCCGCCGCAGCGACCGCCGCGACGTGGCTGATCTTCTGGTATCTCCCCAACCACATCGGAGTCGACGCCCAGGCGGTCTCGTTCCTGCTCCCGGCGACGCTCACGCTCGCGGCGCTGGCGGCGGCCGTCTACCGGCTGCGCCCGCTGCGTAGAGCGGAGCGCACTGCCACGCTGCTCAATCGAGTACCAGCAGTTCCTTCGTGAAACTGCTGAGTAGTTGCGGCCCGTCGGCGCGAACGACCGTCAGGTCCTCGATCCTCACACCCAGCTCGCCCGGCAAGTAGATCCCGGGCTCGACCGTGACGACGTTGCCGGCAACCAGCTCCTGCTCGCCGCTGATGCGCGAGAGCCGTGGCGCCTCGTGGATCTCCAGTCCCACACCGTGGCCGAGTCCGTGTCCGAAGAACTCGCCGTAGCCTGCCTGCTCGATCACGGTGCGTGCCTGCGCGTCGGCGTCGCGTCCGCTGACCCCTGGCGCGATCGCCTCCAGTCCGGCGAGCTGGGCGCGCAGCACGACCTCGTAGACCTCGCGGGCCCGCCCGGAGGGCTCCCCGACGGCGACGGTCCGCGTGCAGTCTGAGCAGTATCCGTCGACCAGGGCGCCGATGTCGAAGGTCACCAGCGTGCCGGGCTCGATCGGTGCTTCGCGCGGCTGGGCGTGCGGCAGCGCGGCGTGGGCGCCGCCGGCGACGATCGATGCGAAGCTCGGCGCGCTGGCCCCCCGCAGCCGCATCTCATGCTCCAGCGAGATCGCCAGCTCGCGTTCGGTACGACCGCTCAGGCGCCCGCCGAACAGCCATCCGAACAGCTCGTCGATCAGCGCTGCCGCGGCGGCGATCAACTCGACCTCACGCTCGTCCTTGACCGCCCGCATGCGTTCGACCAAGCCCACGGCCGCGACCAGCTCGACGCTCGCAGCTGCCAGCTCGCCGAGCCTCGCTCGCCGACTGACGGTCGTTCTGGTGTCGTCGAACCCCACACGGCCGGCGCCCAGCGCGCCGGCCATCGCGTCGAGGAGCTCGCCGGTCACGATCTCGCACTCGAACGCGTCGTCCACCTCCTCCGCGACCTGTGAGGCGTAACGGAAGTCTGTGTAAAAGCGCCCGCCGCCGTCCGCGCGCACGAGCGCCAGCCCGTTGGAGCCCGTGTAACCAGCGAGGTAGCGCAGGTTGGCTGCGCCCTCGACGATCAGCGCGTCGAGCTGCGCATCGGCGATCAGCCGGCCGAGGCGCTCCGGCCGCCCGCCGCTCACCCGTCGAGCTCCTTGCTGAGCCGAACGAGCGCCTCGCGATAACCCTCGACGCCCTGCCCGCTGACGCAGGCGAGGACGAGATCGCGAATGACCGAAATACTGCGCCACGGCTCGCGCTCGTCGATGTTGGAGAGGTGCACCTCGACCGCCGGCAGTGCGGCGATCTCCAGAGCGTCGTGGATCGCCCAGGAGTAGTGGGTCCAGGCGCCCGGGTTCAGCAGGATGCCGTCAGCTCGTGCCGGCAGCTCGTGCAGATGCTTGACGAACTCGGCCTCCGAGTTGGTCTGGAAGCAGTGCACCTCCAGCTCGAGCTCGCGGCCGAAGTCGGTGACGCGGCGTTCCAGATCGAGCAGCGTCAGCGTCCCGTACTGCGCAGGATCGCGGCGCCCGAGCATGTTCAGGTTGACGCCGTGCAGCACGGCGACCCGATTGCGCACCGGGCTCATGCGCACAGCTCCGCGAGCGCGGACCGGAGCTGGTGGGGCGCGACCTCGCCGCCGTGTCGCACGGCGCCGGGGGCGTCCACGAGCACGAACGGCACGGCACCGCCGAGCCGCTTCTTGTCGCGCTGCGTCGCCGCCGCAACAGCCGCCGGATCGACCCCGTCGGCGCGGGTCGGCAGTCCGTGGGCCGACAGCAGCTCGGCGACCCTCGCGCGCAGATCGCCGCGCCCCGACAGCGATAGCGCGGCCAGCAGCCCCAGCCCCACAGCCTCACCGTGGCTGTAGCGCCGGTACTCGGTCACGGTCTCGAGCGCGTGTCCGACAGTGTGCCCGAGGTTGAGCACCTGCCGGCGTCCCTCGTCACGCTCATCGGTGGCGACGATCGAGAGCTTGCACCACGCGCAGTCGAAGATCACGCCGTCATCGATCGGCTGATCGGCGACGATCCGCTCCCAAAGTGTGCCTCCGGCGATGATTGCGGTCTTGATGACCTCAGCGTACCCCGCGCTGCTCTCCTGCGCCGGGAGGGTCTGTAGGGTCGCCGGGTCGACGAGGACGCCGGCCGGATGGTGATAGGCGCCGACGTAGTTCTTGCCCTCCGGAAGATCGACGCCCGTCTTGCCGCCGTAGGCGGAGTCGACCTGGGCGACCAGCGTGGTCGGCACCTGAACGACCGGCACGCCCCGCTGATAGGTCGCCGCGCAGAACCCGGCGAGGTCGCCAACGACGCCGCCGCCGAGCGCGACCAGGTGGTCGGCGCGCGTCATGCCGCGCTGCGCCAGCTCGCGCCAGATCCGCTGGGCCTCCTCGATCGACTTGCTCGACTCCCCGGCGGCGATGACGATGACCTCGTCAAGCTCGCCAGCGGCGTCCAGCCAGAGCGCCGCGACGTGCTCGTCGGTCACGCAGAAGCGTCGCGCCGGGCTCCGCGGCAGCGGCCACAGCCCAGAGCCGAGCAGGCCGCGCCCGATCCAGACCGGGTACTCGGCCGAACCGCTAACGGCCCACAGCAGCCGGGTGGCGACCGGCGCGTGGCGCAGCTGCTCGACCGCGTCGTGCAGACGCCCGAAGCTGACGCGCGCGTGCGCCGGGGCCACGGCGTCGGCGACCCGTGCGTACAGCGGCAGCCGCTCCGCGTGGCGCGCATGAAACGACGCCCGGTCACGCGACAGCGGCCGGTCCGAGTCAGCTGCCCGGCGCCACGCGAGGGCCGGATCGACGTCGAGCCAGACGACGAGGTGCTCGGCCAACGCCGCGCGGACGCGCTCGGAGGTCACGGCACCTCCGCCCAGGGACACGATCTCGCCCTGGCGCGCGCCCGCCAGCAGCTCGCAGACAACCTCCTCCTCCAGTGCCCGGAATGCCGGTTCGCCGTCGCGCGCGAAGATCTCGGCGATCGTCGCGCCGCCGCGGCTCTCGATCACCCTGTCGACGTCGGTGACGCGAAGGCCCCGCTCGGCTCCGACGCGCTGCGCGGCGGTCGTCTTGCCGGCCCCCATGAACCCGACAAGCACGATCGCGCCGTGTGCGCTCACCGGATCCGCGCTCGGTACGCGGCGAGGGCGCCGCGCACGTCCTCGATGTGGTCGCCGCCGAACTTGCGCCTGTAGGCGTCGGCCAGCACAAACGCGACCATCGCCTCGCCCACCACTCCCGCGGCAGGCACGGTGCAGGAGTCGGTCCGCTCGCGCAGCGCCTGAGCCGGCTCCAGGGTCGCGATGTCGACCGAGCGCAGCGGTTTGGTGAGGGTCGGAAGCGGCTTCATCGCGGCGCCGGCGATCAGCGTCTCGCCGTTGGTCATGCCGCCCTCGAGCCCTCCCGCGTGGTTGGTCTCGCGGTAGAAACCGCGCTGCTCGGAGTGGAAGATCTCATCGTGGGCTTGCGAGCCAGGCTTGCCGGCGAGCTCGAAGCCCTCCCCCAGGTTCACGCCCTTGACCGCCTGGATCGAGCACAGCGCCCCCGCCAGGCGGCCGTCGAGGCGCTCCTCCCACGAGACGTGCGAGCCCAGACCGGTCACGAGGCCGTAGGCACGCACCTCAAACACACCACCCAGCGACTCGTTGGCCTTGCGCTGGGCATCGATGTGCTCGACCATCGCCCGCGACGCGCCGGCATCCAGGCAGCGCACCGGCGAGGAATCGACCTCGGCGAAGGCCTCCAGCGCCAGCGGCTCGGGGTAATCGGGTGCGGTCACGGCGCCAATCTGGCGCACGTGGGAGACGACCTCCACCCCCAGCGCCCGCAGGAACGCCTTGCAGAGCGCGCCCCCGGCCACCCGCGCGGCGGTCTCGCGGGCCGAGGCTCGCTCGAGCACGTCGCGCACGTCGCTGAAGCCGTACTTCTTCAGGCCGGCGAGGTCCGCGTGACCGGGACGGGGCAGGTGCACCTCCTCGAGCGCCGCCGCGACCGGCCATGGGTTCATCCGCTCCTCCCAGTTGGCGTAGTCGCGGTTGACGACGCTCAGCGCGACGGGCGACCCCAGCGTGCGGCCGTGGCGTACGCCGGCCGTCGGCTCCGCCGTGTCCTGCTCGATCTTCATCCGCCCGCCGCGACCGTGGCCCAGCTGCCGCCGCGCCATGTCACGGTTGATCGCCTCACGGTCGAGCTCGAGGCCGGCGGGCAGCCCTTCGAGCACGCAGGTTAGACCGGGGCCGTGCGACTCGCCGGCGGTGATCATGCGCAGCAGCGCCATCGGCCGCTGAGTCTAGTGGTCGCTGCCGAAAGCTCGAACCAGCCTCGGCGGCTGCAAACCGCGCTGCTTCGAGAGCGTCGCCCGGCACGCCCTTGCCGTCCCCGGCTTTTGCTCGCCTGGCTCGCGACCGAGCTTCGGCGGGAAGCGGGCTAGTCGCCCTTGGTGACTGCGAACGCGATGCCGACTGACACGCTGTCGCCGCCTGAGGCGCCCGTGGCGCCTGTGGATCCCGTGCTTCCGGTCGCGCCGCTCGGGCCCGACGAACCACGCGATCCGCCGCCGGAGCCGCCGGAGGGGGCCGCATGATGGACCAGGGCGCCGAGCTTGTCGCTGAAGGTGAGGGTTGACAGCTCGCTCGAGTTCGACAGCGGCAGCAGCGTCTGACCCGCCGTCGAGACGGCGTCGCGCGCCTGTGTGGCGGCGGCGGCCGAAGAGTAGCTCTTTGCGCCGATCGAAACGAGCTCGAAGCTGAAGGTGGCGATCAGAGCTGAGTTCGAGGTCGGGTAGAGGCTCATCCCATCGCCGGGCGAAAGCTCGATGATCTGGCAGGCGCTGTTGCTCGGCAGGCAGGTCAACCCGGCGGCGGACTTGCTCGAGACAGCGATCGTGTTGGTAAAGAGGAACGCGGCCTTCTTGCCGCCCTTCAGGACGCCGAGGTAGATGACCTCGGGCGACTGCGCGGCGGGCAGGGGCGCGAGGCGAACCACGTCGCTGAGCGTGTGCACGCCCTGCGCGTCCTTGGTGTCAATGTCCACCGTGTAGGCCTGATCGGACTTGAGCGAGGCCGGGCCGGTCACGGGACTCCCCTGGGCGGGCGTCGAGGTGCTTCCCGTCGATCCTGTGCTTCCGGTCGTGCTGGGCGTGGTCGTCTTGGGCGTGGTCGTCTTGGTCGTGGTCGTCTTGGTCGTGGTCGTCTTGGTCGTCGTCTTAGCGGGCGTCGTCGAGGTGGACGTCGAGCCGGCGCTCGAGCCACCTGAGGACGCAGCGGTCTTGCCGGACGCCGAGCTCGACTGGCGGAACGGATCCGGCTCGGTCCCGCGGCGCAGAATCGACCGCGTGGCCGGAGCTGTGCCCAGGTCCGCGAGCTCCTGCTGCGGAGTCGCTACGCCGGCGGGCGGCCGAACCTGCGGGACCACGGTCGAGCCGGCCGCCGGAGTCGTGACCTTGCCGAACAGGATCGGCGCAGCGAGCGGGATCCCGATCGCGAGCACGGCCAGCACCACGACCGCCGGGAAGATCTGCCGTTCGCGCAGGTCGGCCTGGAGTGTCTTGAAGAAGTTCATGAGGTTGCTCCCGTTGAGCCGGTTGCGCCCGTGCTGGGGGTCGCGCTGCTCACGCCGCCCTGCAGGTACACCTGAGCGGTGACCGTCACCCTCATCGCATCGGCCGGCGCTTGGCTGCTACCGAGCGGTTCGAGCGAAACCGCCGTGACCGTGAACAGGCGGCCGGGTGCGTTCACATTGAGGCCGTCGGTCGCCGTCAGGCTGTCGAGCCTCGCCAGGAAGGTCTGCAGCCCCTGGTATGTGGCCCAGTAGGTGAAGGTCAGCCCGAGCGCAACCGGGCCCGCGCCGGTCGCCGTGTCGGCGCCCACGTCGATCTCGCGAAAGTCCGGCTCGACCTTGGTGCCGGTCAGCTTGTCGATCGTCGCGACCACCTCGGCCTCGGCGGGAGCTTGCGGAACGGCCTTGATGACCTCGTCGATCTGGTGCAGGTGGCCGACGTAGCCGGTCACGGCGCGGCGCGCGCTGGCGACCTGAGCCTCGGCGCCGGCGAGCGCGGTGTGCTCGGTGCTGATCTGGGAGGAGAGCGAAGTCACCTGAGCGCGCTCCGGTGACACGAGCGCCAGCCACATCAGACCCACGAGCGCAAGCGCAACGATCACTGCGGCGACGAGCCGGTCGCGCACTCTCATGGCGTCACCCGCTTGCTGGCCGTCTGCACGATCGAGCTCTTCGCGCCCGAGGAGGTCGACACCGTCTGGGCGCCGCTCGAGGAGCCTTGCGGCAGCTTGACCTTGGGCACCGTGTAGGACGCCGCGTAGGCGAGGCCGATGTTCCAGGTGATCTTTGGACACGCCCCAGCCGCCGGCTCGTCCGCGCGCGGCGTGCCGCCGTGGTTGAGCTTGGTCGGCAGCGCGTGGTAGCGCATGGCGCTGCTCTCAACCGAGCTGGCGAGCTGGACGTCGGTCACGCCGGGAACCGATGCGAGGTCCGTCAACACGCTCGGGACCTCACCCTGGGAGTTCGCACACCCGGCCAGGCTGAAGGATCCTCCGGTCCCGGAGCCACCGGCGGAGGCGCTGAGCGAAACGAACGAGACGTCGTCGGGCAGCGCCAGCGCCAGCTGCTGCATTGCCGTCGGCCAGTTGAAGCGCTGCTCGGCGAGGGTCGCAACCTGCTGGACCTTCTCCGCGCTGATCGCGGCGATCTCCACGTAGGGCGCGAGCGACTGGGTCTCGGCATTGACGGCGGCGACCTGTGCGCTCAGCGATGCCAGCTCGCCCTTGCGGCTCGCGACAGTGTGCACAGCGAAGGCGTAGACGACGCCCAGCAGGACGAGCACGGCGAGCCCGCCCGTGAGGACATAGACGACGCCGCCGGAGCGTCCGGCGATGCCGCCGGCGCCGCGGCGCTCCTCGGCTGGAATCAGGTTTACGGCTCTCATTGCGCGCCCTCCGAGAGCGACAGGCCTGCCGCGACCGCGAGCCGGCTCATCGGCACGTGGCCGGAGGCTTCGGGCGACGCGAGCGCGACCGCGCCCCGCGTGATCGGCAGATCGAGTTCGCGCGCAAGCGCCACGTCAAAGCCTGTGAGGTCGAGCGCCGGTCCCGTCAGGATGGCCCGGGAAACCGGTTGCTCACCGCGCGAGACGCGATGGAAGTCGAGCGAGTTGCGCACCTCCGCCGCGATCCGGCGGATCCCGTCGGACAGCCCGGTGCGGGCGAGCTCGAGCTGTTCGCCCGTGGCGGGGACGGGGCCGGCAGTGGTCCGCATCACCGGCGGCGGCGTCACAGCCAAGCCGTTGGCCGCCACGGAGCTGACCAGGCGGCGCGCCTCGGGCAGCGGCACGCCGGCGCTCGCCGCGACCTCGCCGACGATCTGCTCGACGCCGGTGGTGATCACACGAGTGAATTGGCATGTCGATCCGTTCGCGATCGCGAGGTTCGTCAGGCCGCCGATCGAAAGGTAGAGAACCTGTTCGCCTTCGAGCGCATCCAGCGGTCGCAGCGCCCTGATCATGCCGAAGGCCGCGAGGTCGACTCCCTCGGGTCGCAGTCCGGCCTGACGAGCCGCCAACAGCATGCGCTCGACCATGTCACGGCGAGCGGCGACCAGCAGCACCTGCATCCGCGGCCCGGCCTCCGTTTCCGCGATACCGAGCGAGTGGTAGTCCAGCACGACGCTCTCGATCGGCATCGGGATCTCGTCCTGCGCCTGGAAGTGCACGGCGCTTTCAAGTTCCTTCGGATCCGTGATCGCGGGCAGCTCGATCTGGCGCATCACGATGCGCTGGTTGGCGATGCCGATCCGCACCCGGCGGTCGAGACCGCTGCCTTCGAACAGGTCCGCCAGCGCCTCGCTGAGGGCCGACACGTCGCTGACCTCGCCGTCACGCACCAGGCTCGGCGGGATCGGCCTGCCGGCTGCCCGCTCGACGACGACGTGGCCGTTGAGCCGGCTCTGCACGGCAACCAACTGCCCGGGCTCGATCTCGAGCCCGACCAGGTTCTGCGTGCGTCGCCCGCGGCGAACCGCGACCCGAGGCCGCCCGTGCGGAACCGCAAGCCGGCGCCCGTGCGGAACGGCAAGCCGGCGCCCGTGGGGAACCACGAGCCGGCGCTGCGCCCGCTCAGCAGGAGCAGACCGCTCGGCAGCGCCAGGCTGCTCGGCGCCAGACTGCTCGGCGGGAGCGGACTGCTGGGCGGGTGCCGAGGCATCGGCGCTCGCCGCAAACGGCTTCCGCTTGAACGAAATCGGCTGTTTGAGAAGTTCGAACATTTCTAACGCGGGGGCTTCAGCAGCGATGTCCGCCAAGCCCAGTGACCTCATCGACCATTTGGCTAGACGGCATTAGGAGATTCAGCCCAAGAGGTGCAGATACGCAGCGATAATTGCGTGGCCGGCGGACAGCGCGACCAGGCCGCNNACGCCGGCGAGCTTCACGTCGCCCATCCCCATTCCGCGCGGCGAGACGAACGCGGCCAGCAGGAAGAAGCCGCCCGCGGCGGCGCCGGCGATCAGGCGCGCCGGCTCTCCCGATGGATCGAGTGTGCTGCCGAGCACGATCGCGAGGATCGCCGCCGGACCGGTGATCCGGTTGGGGATCAGATGGTGGTCGAGGTCGATGAGTGCGACGGGCACGAGGACCAGAACCGTCAGCACCCCGAGCGCGATTCCGACGGCACTCGTCTGGGTCAGCACGACCCCGGCGCACAGCGCGCCGGTTGCGAACTCGACCAGCGGATAGCGCGGCGAGATCGCGGCACGGCAGGCGCGGCAGCGCCCATGCAGCCACATCCACGCGAGCACGGGAACGTTGTCATAGGGCTTCACAGAGGNNGCTGCAAGAGGGGCAGTGTGACCCCGGCGAGACCAGGGACTCCCCGCGCGGAAGCCGGTAGGCGACGACGTTGAGAAACGAGCCGAGCACGGCCCCGAACAGCGCGGCGAAGATGATCTCGGTGGCAAGCATGCTCACTGGTCGTTATCGGCAGCGGCGGAGCACACGTTGACCATGAACAAAAAATNNCCCCCCGCCAGGGATCCATCCATTGTTGAAAGGTGGCTTTACCAGGTGGAGCCGACACAGGCCGTCTGGCCGGTCGCATTGCTACATGAGCGGGTCAGAGCACCCGTGAGCGAGCGGCTGATGCTGTAGGTATCACCGGTCGTCGAGGTGGTCGTCACCGTGTAGCTGTTGGCGGTGGCGATCACGTTGGAGAGGTAGGCGTTGCCGCTGCCCTGCCCGGTCTGGATCGTGGCCTCGTAGTTCACCAGGGCCTGAACGCTGCCGNNGAGGATGCCGATGATCAGGATCACGACCAACAGTTCGATGAGGGTAAACCCTCGTTCATCCTTTGCGCGCTGGCGCAGCTTGAACAGCATTGAATCCTCCTGGATCCGAGTGGTCTATTCGGCGCCAGCGCCACACACGACGACAGTCACACACCCTTCGGTGCTGGCCTTCCTTACAGGCCGTATCGACCCTGCTCGGGAGAACCTTGAGAGGCTGAGCAAAAAAACCCGGCACGCCTGGACAACCGATAAACCGCGGCCGGTGCTGGCTAGGACGCAGCCCGCAAGCGAGCTGCGCTCGCGTCAGCGCGGTGCGCGCGCCCCGCCGGCCTGCTCAGGACACCCTCAGGCGCGCTCGGAAGGCTGCTGCGCGCGCCAATGCGCCTGCGCGTCGTGGCCGCCAAGCACGACGCCACCACCGTCGCACCAGGGGCAGGCCAGCGGATGCGGCTCGCCGCCGAGGTTCGAGATCACCGAACCGCTGCCGCGACAGGCGGCGCAGCTCTCCGGCGCGGTGGGCTCGGCGGCCTGCTCACTCACGCGCCCGAGCCTAGTGGTTGGCGAGCCGTGAGGGCATCTCGAGGGGTGGACTGCGATCATCGCGATCCTCGTGGCCGTGGCAGCAACAGCAGCGGCGCCCATCACCCGGAGCCGCTGGCCGGAGCTCGTGACGATCGCCGCGGTCAGCGTGCTGGCCGGCGCGCTGCGGCTGTGGTCACTCGCCAAGGTGCCGGCGGACCCGTTCTACGACGCCGCGGTGAGCAGCATGCCGCTCTCGCTGCACAACTTCCTGCTCGGGGCCTACGAGCCGGGCGGGAGCCTCGCAATCGACAAGCCACCACTCGATCTGTGGCTGCAGGTGCTCAGCACGCAGGTGTTCGGGTTCGGATCGTTCACGCTCAAGCTCCCGTCCGCGCTGGCCGGCACGGCGGCCGCCACGGTGCTTTACGACGCGATCCGGCGCGTGCTCGGCGCGCGCGCGGGCGTAGCGGCCGCACTCGCCCTCGCGACGCTTCCGATCGCGGTCCTGACGGCCCGCAGCGACACGGTCGACGCCGCCGCCATGCTGCTCAGCGTGATCGCGCTGTGGCTGCTCGTGCGCTTCGCGGCCAACGGCAGATCGCGCTGGTGCTACCTCGCGGCCGCGGCGATGGGCCTCGCCTTCAACGTCAAACTCTTTGAGGGGATCGTGGGCCTTCCGGCCCTGATCCTGTTTGGATTTCTGGTGTGTCGCGAACGCCGCGCGGTCCGGCTGGCCGCCAGTGCTGCGGTGTTCGTCGCGGTCTCGCTCGCATGGCTGACGATGACGCTGTTCTTCCCGGCCGCCGATCGCCCCTACGCGATCGGATCAACCAACGCCAGCGCCTGGAACGCGACCTTCGTGTTCAACGGCTGGGACCGCATTGCGGGTGCGGCAACGCAGTCCACGCTGAACGCGCAGCTGCCGCCGAGCGCACTGCACCCCGCCAACAACAGCGAGCTCGCGCGCTCGGCGGTCCCGATCGGCTCACCGTCGCTGCTGCGGCTCCTCGACCACGACGGTCCGCTGTCGGGACTGCGGCTCGGGTTCGTCCTGCTCGCTGCACTCGCGCTCGGCGTCCCGGCGCTGATCTGGACGATCGTTCGAGCGCGTGGACCCGACGGCGACATCGAGCGCGCGCTGTGCGCCTCACTGTTGTTATGGCTGGCGCTGGGCGTCGCGCTGTTCAGCGCGATGGCGAGGCTTCACCCGCGCTACACCGAGGGGTTCACGCCCGCCGTCGCCGCGGTCGCAGGGATCGGCGTCGCCTGGGCGTTGCGGGACGGGTTCTGGCAACGCCTCTTCACGATCGTGACGGCGCTCGCGCTGACGCTCTACGGACGCTACCTGCTCGGCGCATCGAGCAGCGCCTGGCAGCTCACCGCGATCGGGGCGATCGCCGCCGCCGCGGCTCTGTGGTTGCGCCGCGAGCGCGCCCGCGGCGCGCTGCTCGCGGTCGGGCTCGGCCTGGCGACGCTGGCACTGCCGCTGCAGGTGGACGCCAGCCTGATCGCCAACCACGAGTTCGACAGCGGAGTCACGGGCGCGATGGCAGCCGGCGAGGTCCGCGCGATCAGCGCCTACATCAACGCGCGCAGCGCCGGCACCCGCTACGAGTTCGCCGCGGCCGACCCGACCGAAGTCGGGTCGCTGATCCTCTACGACCGCCGGCCGATCCTCTCGCTGACCGCCTACGACGCCCACGAGCTGCTCCCGATCCCCCGGCTGAAGGCGCTGGTCGCGGGCGGGGAGCTGCGCTTCGCGGTGCTCGACGGCGGTTGCGAGCGGCGGAGGGCGAGTGTGAGCCCCGCCTGCTCGCCGGGCGCCGCCTGGGTGCGCGCCCACGGGACCGATGTGTCCAGGCGTGCCGGACTCCCCCACAACCACGTGCTCTACCAGCTGCGAACGCGCTAGCGTCACGACCGTGCACGCTCAGGGCTCCTCACCCAGCCTGTCGATTCTCGTCGTCGACGACGAGAGCTCGCTGCGCGAGACGCTGACGCACTCCTTCGAGCGCGAGGGCCATCGCGTGCAGGCCGTCGCCGACGGCAACGCGGCGATCGCGCTGGCCGGCGAGTCGCACTTCGACGTTGTGCTGCTGGACGTGGCGCTCGGCCCCGGCCCCAACGGCTACGACGTCTGCCGCACGCTGCGCGCCCG